>JAUXDP010000040.1 GCA_030618325.1 Methylococcaceae bacterium
TACAAAATCCTCTCCCGCTAAATCCTTTTCTTTTGTTAACCTGAATAATTCATCTCGAGCTTGATTTAAATATTGCTGACTCGAACCATCATCCTTAACATAATTGTTGGCTGCCAATAGCATATTACGGCAGAAATTTGCTGCAACACCTTTCCTTACACAAACTGTATTCCTAAAAAACTTAATAGCTCCAACCTCTGAAATATTCACTAATAATGAGATGGCTTGAGAAATTCTTTGCCGAACACGATACTCATCAAATAATTTAATACTCGGAAGTATCCCGCTAATACTTTTCTTTTCATCAATTTCATTCATAGCTTTACAGTAAGAAATCCCTTTTACATATAGAAGTAAAGTCTGATCTAACATAGATCCAACATCAACTGGTGAATAGGGTGATTTTCTTAATGCCAAACAGCTTTCAATGTATCCAACATCATCGATAGAGAAATAGTTGCCTAGCTGTTGTCGCTCAAGAAAACCCTGATCCCAGGAAGCAATACGAGCAGTAAATCCTGCTACCAGGCTATCTGTTTCATAGGGGTGGAGCCATGTTGTTAAGTCTAATGTATTTTTTGCCAAATTGAGAGCGAAAGTTCGTTGCTCCTCTTCCATCATGGCAGAATCAAAGAGTGATGCTGGAATCGAATGCATTATAGAGTTTAACCTATGTAATAACACTTCATTAAGTTCTTTCCAGTTTAGATTAGATCGGTTAACCTCTGGAAGCTCGGAACAAATTGACCTATCTCCGAATTCAATCCCACATTGCTTACTTTCAAATGTAAAAAATTTTTTATCTAATCTAGCTAATTTATCCCACGTAATCACTGTGTAATCAATATGAAAAAGTTCCCCAAAGTCATATTCGGACTCCAATTGCATAATCTTCTGGGAGAGTAATAGCTCTTTGATTTTATTTTTAGCGGGGATAGCTACTAAAAATTCAATATCACTAAAAAGACGAACCTTATCAGAATGAATTACCCACGACAGCTCTCCTCTAGCAGTACTGCCCACAAGCAGGACACCAAAATCTAGATCCGAAAAAATAGCACAAACATATTTAAAAAAACGGCTTACTACTTCACAAAGTTCAGAAGGATATTCAAAACTTTCGAGTTTTTTTACTGCTCCATCTAATGTTATTTTATTATTCACTAGTGACTTAAGGGGCTGTGACTTTGTTATGAAGCCTTGCTACATTGTGTTACAAGATCATATATGTCTGACGCTTTAACACAATCAATATCACTGGTTATGATATTACTAATAAGAGTTCCTTGCTGGCTTTCCAAAGCTGGATCATATCCATGCATAGCCTTGCAAATTATACTTCCGAAAAATGATGGTGAAAACATTTTCCCTTCATCTAGAAGAAAGATAATATCACCATGCTCACTATTTTTTAAACCATAAAACTCTCGTTCAGTATTATCTAGAATATGACCTTGCTTTACTTCATTAAACGCATTAATCAATTTAGTTTTAAGCTTTTTATTATTTAACCAAACTCTGAAAAAAGTCGCATCTATAAAATAAAAATAAGTATTTTTTCCTGGATCGCCTAATATTTTTCTAATATCAAATGCCACACCTTCATCGACCGCGGCCATTCCATGATCTGAAAAAATAAAATAATCAGCCTCCCCTCCATGAGAAATCTTGAATGCTTCAACCAGTTCAATAATATTACTGTCAATTAATTGAATTTGCTTCTTATATTCTTTGGAGCCTTTCCCATAATAATGCATAATTCCATCTAATTCTGCAGTACTAACAAATAATTTCTTAGGTTTGTCTCTTTTCACTATATCTTTAGCTCTTCTAAATACCTTTTCATCATTAACGCCAATATCGCTATATAAGACTCTTACAAAATTTAATTCAGATAAAAATGTTGGCATTTCGAAAGCATATTCATAAGCAGTAGCACCAGCATTTTTAAGATAGGGCAACACATCAAATGGTATGGCGTAAATTGGTTCGTTAATTATCATCCTAACAATTTTATGGATAACTCTATTCATAAAGTTACTAATTGATCCTATCGCCGTTAACAACTTAACAATCAAGGGGGTCATCCACTTAAAATTTTTCTCCTTATTATAAATCCACTCACAAAAATACCCAACATCATCTGGTTTCAGTTTACCAAATATTTCAGCTTTAACATTAATACTATAACCCACGCCTGGCGTTACTTTTTTATAAGTATTTGCGCTTAGTTTTGTTGCTAACGATTCAGAATCTTCAAATGGGTATGCATCAACAAATATAACAAGTATTGGCTTGTCCACTATCTCTCCAATTTCACGTTGTACAGTTAAGTTCTTAAGCCCGTAAACTTTTGATTTTAGCGAATATGTTTCTGCTTAACACATTCAAATCTATATCACCATTGTTGTTAACCACGTAATCAGCAACATCTTTTTGTTTAACTACAAATTTAAAGTGCATTTTCCGAACAGTTGCTTCATACTGCGATATTACTGATTCCACATTTCTTCCGCGCTCTATCGAATCTCTTTTAATTCTTCGAATAAGCCTAACATCATCATCTGCATCTATGTAAATAGAATAATCTACTAACTTAGATATTTTTTTATCAAAAAACGAATATAGGCCTTCCAAAAGAATAACGGAACAAGAGGTAGTTAAAGGTTTCTGCTTTCCCCTTCTAGTATGCGTCTCAAAACAATAAACAGGAATTTTTACACGCAGCCCTTTTTTTAGATCACAAATATTTTCATATAATAGATTCGTATCGATACTAGAGGGGGCGTCAAAGTTAACATTTTCTCTTTCGGTTATAGTCAAATTTGACAAATCTTTATAATAAGAATCCTGTGAAATTAAAATTGCATCACCAGAAAAATGGTCTAATAGTAATGATGCCAAAGTAGTTTTACCCGACCCACTACCCCCACTAATTGCTATTAACATACATTTATACATGAAAACCTTCGTTGGATAATTTGATTAAAATGAGAGTGATCCCCATATAGGTTCTGCTCCTTAGTTAGGCATTCGCGCATATACTTCATTATCTTAAAGCATAGATCCTACACCACTAACTATTTTAGTTTTATCAGTACAACAGCACTATACCAGCATCAATAGCAATTTCCCCTCTTCCTTCTCTCGCTTGGAGAGGGAGAATTATCTTCCTACACAGTAATAATCAAATCCTATATCTTCCATCAATTTGGATTCATACACATTTCGTAAATCAACAAATACATTGCCTTTCATTATTGACTTTACCTTCTTTAAATCTAGCCCCCGATATTGATTCCATTCGGTCATAAGTACAATGGCATCAGCCTTTTCGCAAGCTTCATCAATTGAAGAGCAATAGGATATATTTTCTGGTAATAAAGGTTTGGCCTCTTCCATTGCTTCAGGGTCATGTGCTTTGATTGTTGCACCTTTATCCAGTAAAGCTGGCAAAATAGCTAAAGCAGGAGCATCGCGCATGTCATCAGTTTCTGGTTTAAATGCTAGCCCTAGCACAGCAATCGTTTTACCTGATTCCGAACCACCAAGTGCCTTTCGAATTTTACTTACCATGCTGGCCTTTTGAGCTGCATTGACTTCGACTACTGACTCAACAATTCTGCTGGATACCCCATGCTCCTGGGCTATTCTAATTAACGCAAGTGTATCTTTAGGAAAACAGGATCCACCATAACCGGGACCTGCATGAAGAAACTTTTTACCAATTCTTCCATCTAATCCCATACCTTTGGCTACGGCATGTACGTCAGCACCTACTTTTTCGCATAACATGGAAATTTCGTTGATAAAACTAATTTTTGTTGCAAGAAAGGCATTGGCAGCATATTTTATCAATTCCGCACTTTCAAGATCAGTTACTAAAATCGGTGCTTCAATCAAATTTAATGGGCGATACAATTCCCTAAGCCGCTCTTCTGCTCTGTCACTTTCCAGTCCCAGGACAACGCGATCAGGACGCATAAAATCACTAATCGCCGAACCTTCTCTTAAAAACTCTGGATTCGAAACCACATCAAAATCAGCATTAGGATTTGTATCTCGTATCACTCGCTTAACCTGTCTTGCCGTACCTACCGGAACGGTTGACTTATCAACTATAACTGTATACCCCTTCAAATGAACAGCGATTTCTTCGGCAGCTTGATAAATATATTTTAAATCAGCATGCCCATCACCACGCCGCGTAGGTGTTCCGACTGCTATAAAAATGATATCGGCGTTGCTGATAGCCTCTTGTAAGTCCAAGCTAAAACTAAGCCGACCAGCCTTGACATTTTTTTCAACCAACGCGTCCAAACCGGATTCATAAATGGGAATACCACCCGCATTTAATTTTTCAATTTTAGTTGCATCCTTATCGACACAAACCACATTTGCGCCGAACTCGGCAAAACAGGCCCCTGAAACCAGACCCACATATCCTGAGCCAATCATTACCACATTCATAATCTTTCTTTTAAACCTTTTCTTTTGTTCAAAGACATTTCTAATGTAACTATTAGTTCAACACAACAGTTTATGCAATATAAGTTTTGCTAGGTATCCTTATCACACATTAAACTAAAGTTTTTTAATATCTCCTCACCCCAACCCTCTCCATCAGGAGAGGGGCACAAGCGGCAAAATTTGATGTGCGAACACTATAATAGCTCACCATGCTCAAATCTATCTATGAAGAAAAGAGGCTAGCACTCTTGTTACCATCATAAATCTGGAAGCCACACAATTTCTTCAGATTTACACTTAAAGTCTAGAAAACTTGATATTGAGAATTCGATATTTTTGAAATAGTCGCCGTCACATATCCCTATTCGTACTTTTTCCATGTCATTATTGTAGTGCAAATTATAACTCAAACCACTATACCTAGCCCACTAATTTTCTTTTTTATGCTTGCTGAACATACCATTGGTAGGTTTGGGCAACTCCATTCTCCAGACTTGTTTTAGCCTTCCACCCAAGACTATTTAATAAACTAACATCCATAAGTTTCCGAGGGGTACCATCCGGTTTGCTACTATCAAACTCAAGTTCACCTGAAAACCCCACCTGGTTCTTAACCAATTCCGCTAATTCTTTGATACTGATATCATCTCCAACCCCAAGATTGACGATCTGGTCACTTGAATAATTCTCCATTAAAAAAACTGCAGCATCAGCCATATTATCGACGTAAAGAAATTCTCTTTTCGGACTGCCCGACCCCCAGATAGTAACGCTTTTATCCCCATTAACTTTTGCTTCATGAAACTTTCGAATCAGAGCTGGCAGTACATGGGAGTTTTGCAAATCAAAATTATCACCAGGGCCATATAAGTTGGTTGGCATTAGACTGATAGCATCAAAGCCGTATTGTTTCCTGTAGGCCTGACACATTTTGATGCCGGCGATTTTAGCGATGGCATACCATTCGTTAGTAGGCTCCAGAGATCCAGTAAGCAAATATTCTTCTTTGAGAGGCTGTGGAGCCATTTTAGGATAAATGCACGAGGACCCCAGAAATACAAGTTTTTTTACCCCGGCTCGATAAGCGCCATCTATGATGTTGTTCTGTATCACCAAGTTATCATGGATAAATTCTGCTGGATAGGTGTTATTGGCGTGTATGCCGCCCACTTTTGCTGCAGCATCAATAACAATGCCGGGCTGTTCTTCGGTATAAAACTGATTAACAGCCAAGGTGTCTTGTAAATCCAGCTCTTGCCGGGTTCTCATAACCAAGTTGCTGTAACCCTTAGCCTCCAGATTTCTGACTATAGCTGAACCCACCAAGCCCTTGTGCCCAGCTACAAAAATTTTACTGTTATTTGAAATACTGACTATTTTGACGCTTGCTTCCATTTTCTATTTTTTCCTAGCTGATATTATCCACTCAAATTCTATCTGACAGCACGCTAACTGCTTACTCATGATAATTATAAGTTTTATAGCCTTCCCGCTGACATAAATCATCTTTTTCAGCTGCCACCAAATCTTCTCTAACCATTTCAGCTACCAGCTCAGTAAAACTTATCTGTGGCTCCCAACCAAGTTTCTGTTTAGCTTTGGTAGGATCACCCAGCAACGTTTCAACTTCTGTGGGTCTGAAATAACGAGGATCAACTGCAACCATACATTTTCCAGTCTGTTGGCAATAGCCTTTTTCTTCGACGCCTTCCCCTTCCCAACGTATTTTTATATCAAGCTCTTTTGCCGCCGCATCGACAAAGTCTCTTACTGAATATTGAATACCCGTCGCTATCACAAAATCTTCCGGTTGATCCTGCTGTAGCATCAGCCATTGCATTTCCACATAGTCTTTTGCATGACCCCAATCTCTTTTAGCATTCATATTCCCCAAATACAAACAATCCTGCAATCCCAGCTTGATTCGGGCAATGGCGCGGGTTATCTTGCGAGTCACAAAGGTTTCCCCTCTGACCGGGGATTCATGGTTAAACAAGATGCCATTGCAAGCATAGATGCCATAAGCTTCCCGGTAATTAACAGTAATCCAGTAGGCGTATAACTTGGCCACCGCATAAGGGGATCGTGGATAAAAGGGCGTGGTTTCTTTTTGCGGTATTTCCTGAACTTCACCATATAATTCGGAAGTGGACGCCTGGTAAAAACGGGTTTTCTTTTCCAACCCCAGCATCCGAATCGCTTCCAATATCCTTAAAGTTCCTAATGCATCCACGTTTGCAGTGTATTCTGGCGATTCAAAAGAGACTGCTACATGACTTTGGGCACCAAGATTGTAGATTTCGTCCGGCTGAACTTTTTGAATGATACTTGTCAAATTGCTGGAATCAACCAAGTCACCATAATGTAAAACAAAATTCCGATTTTCGATATGCGGATCCTGGTAAAGATGATCTATCCGATCCGTATTAAAAGATGAGGCACGGCGCTTTATGCCATGAACGACATAGCCCTTCTTCAATAGAAACTCTGCCAAATAAGCCCCATCCTGGCCTGTAACTCCTGTGATTAATGCTATTTTCTTCATAATCCTTTTGTTTTCGATAATTGGGTGTAATGTTAATTTTATCTTTAATACCTAAAAAAATCTCACAAATAAAAAATGCACCACTTTGGTGCAATAATGCTTTATAATCATGCATCCTTATGGGTACCGCTTTATCTGCGCCTCAGATATTATTCTTTTTACCAAAAGAAAGCCGATAAACAAAACCATTTGGCTCGAGACTTGGATGGCGTAAATATTGCTAATATATTCAATTACTATTTTCAAAAACTAAATTTACGTGCAAGACAAAATACTCGACCATCTCAACGTATCAATTCTGTTGTTTGATAATTCTTTAATTCTGCAATATATCAATACGGCTGGAGAGGAATTATTTTCAGACAGTTCTCGCCACCTGGTGGGACTTTCGGCTCAAGAATTGTTTAAAATTTCAGGACCAGACTTTCTTCAGGATATTAGGCTTTGTTTTTCGAGTAATGAACCGCTTGTTGATCGTGGCCTTATTTTTTATCAGGGCGAAAAAAGTATCACTTTAAATTTAAACATAACACCAATATACAAAGACCGACATATTACCTCTCTCCTAGTAGAATTAAGTCAGGTCGACCGCCACCTTCAAATCTCCAAGGAAGAGTATCTTCTCGCCCAACACAATGCGGCACGAATGCTTGTCAGAGGACTGGCCCATGAAATTAAAAATCCTCTAGGGGGGTTAAGAGGTGCAGCACAATTGCTTGATGCAGAACTAAGCAATCCCGAGCTGAAAGAATATACTCAGGTTATCATAGCCGAATCAGACCGGCTGCAAGGACTGTTAGATAAAATGCTCGGGCCAAACATGCTGCCTAATAAAACCATGCTCAATATTCATGAAGTCCTTGAAAGAGTTAGGCAACTGGTCACCGCAGAATCTTCTGATCAGATTACAATTATCCGTGATTTCGATCCCAGCATCCCTTTAATTAGTGCAGACAATAACCAATTAATTCAGGCAACCCTAAACATTGTCCGCAATGCCATTCAAGCCTTAGAACATGAAGGTCAAATTATCTTGCGTACCCGGGTTAGAAGACAAATGACTATTCGCCGAAAGCTACATAAACTAACTATTCGCATAGATATTATTGATGACGGACCGGGGGTAGCTCCCGATATGATTGGGCAAATTTTTTACCCCATGATTACTGGACGAGCCGAGGGTACAGGTCTGGGACTATCCATCGCTCAGTCACTCATCAACTTCCATAATGGTATGATCGAATGCGAAAGCGAACCTGGACATACCATTTTTTCTATTTTTTTACCTTTGGAGAATGGCAATGGAGAGTAAGGATAAAGTCTGGATTGTTGACGATGACGACTCCATCCGCTGGGTCCTAGAAAAAGCGCTGGACAAAGCACAAATTAACACACGCAGCTTTCCCAATGCCAGCAACCTATTTGCTGAGTTGGATAAAGAATTACCCAATGCACTATTAACTGATATTCGCATGCCGGGAATGGATGGTATTGAACTGTTGCAAAAGGTACAAATTAATTTTCCAAACCTACCTGTCATCGTCATGACAGCGCACTCCGACCTTGAGAGCGCTGTGTCCGCCTTCCACAGCGGGGCTTTTGAATACTTACCCAAACCCTTTGATATTGAGGAAGTTGTTAGTATTGTTGAACGTGCTTGCATCAACAGCAAACAACAAAATGGCTCACAACAAAATGATGACGAAAATGTAGCTGATTCTACGCCTGAAATCATTGGTTCAGCACCTGCCATGCAAGAAGTCTTCCGTGCAATAGGCCGATTAGCCCGTTCCCACATTACCGTTCTAATTAATGGCGAATCTGGAACTGGCAAAGAGTTAGTCGCCAAAGCATTGCACCGTCATAGCCCAAGAGCAAAAAAACCATTTATCGCACTCAACATGGCGGCTATCCCTAAAGATCTAATGGAATCAGAACTTTTTGGACATGAAAAAGGTGCATTTACAGGTGCCCAATCAAGACGATCCGGCCGCTTTGAACAAGCCAATGGGGGCACTTTGTTTTTAGACGAAATTGGCGATATGCCTGCCGAAATGCAGACCCGCCTGCTAAGGGTATTAGCAGATGGCGAATTTTACCCTGTGGGCTCACACTCATCCGTTAAAGTTGACGTCAGAATTATTGCTGCAACCCACCAAAACCTTGAAGCTCAAGTCGCTGAAGGCCATTTTAGAGAAGACTTGTTCCATCGCTTAAATGTCATACGCATTCACATCCCCCCTTTGCGGGATCGAAGCCAGGACATTCCTTTGCTTATGCAACACTTTTTAACTTTAGCAGCAAACGAGTTAAATACTGACGTTAAAACCTTACAACCGGATGTTGAGCCTTATCTTTGTACTCTCGATTGGCCCGGCAATGTCAGGCAACTGGAAAATCTTTGTCGATGGCTGACCGTGATGGCCTCGGGCAGAGAAATTCATCTTGAAGAACTGCCCCCTGAACTATTAACCCAATCAGCAACAGAAACTACAGATGCTTTTGAAAAAGATTGGGAACAGTTGTTCAAAAACTGGGTTGAACAGCAATTACAAACCAGACAACCTGAAATTGCGAAACAAGTTATACCTATAATTGAAACAGTATTAATCAAGGCAGCCCTTAACCATACCCATAATCGCCGAAATGAAGCGGCCACACTGCTTGGCTATGGTCGAAATACACTGACTAGAAAGATCAAAGAACTTAACCTATTATTGTGAATCTCCAACTTGAATAAACATTATTCTAGAAAAATACAGCTGTACGCAGAATTAATATATACTTCGCACTTTCACGAATGTAGATTTTCTAAAAAGTTGACTTTGCCGATAGAAAACCACATGCGTAAACACGGGAAGTATACCTACAGATTGTGCTAGAATTTGCGAGCAACTGATTTTTCTAAGTTAGACCAGTACAGGATTTTTTTATGATTTCAATAAGGGCATTTGTTTGTTTTATATTAATAAGCTTGGTTCCACCTGCATATCCTCAGGATCTGTTGGAAACCTACGATATGGCCCTGCAAAATGATCCTATATTAAAACAAGCTTTAGCCAACCGAAATGCAGTTGGAACAACAAAATACCTAAGCATTGCCCGTATGTTGCCTACGATTACCGGTAGAGCAGAAAGCAGCTGGAACCGCTTAAATAATAAAAAAGTCAGTTTTCAGGGACAAGGCACCCAGGAATTCTATGATCACAACTATTCCATTAATCTAACACAGCCCGTTTTTCACTGGGATCACTGGATACAGCTCAGCCAATCTGACAATCAAATAGCTCAGGCCGAAGCTGAATATCTGGCTGAACAACAAAACCTGATCACTCGAATGACAGAAGCGTACTTTAATGTACTAGCTGCTCAAGATAACCTGGAATTTACCATTGCTGAAAAAAATGCTATTGCTCGTCAACTTGAGCAGTCCGAACAGCGCTTTAATGTAGGATTGATTGCGATTACCGATGTACATGAGGCGCAAGCAGGTTTTGACCAGGTAAGATCTGATGAAATCTCTGCTGACAACGAACTAGATAACGCCAAAGAAGCACTCAGAGAAATTATTAACGAGAGTGATGCATCGCTGGCAACCCTGGGTGCTGACATGCCATTAGTTAAACCAAATCCAGATGATATTGAAAGTTGGAGCAACAATGCAAAAACTCAGAATTTAACTGTCATCTCTGCTTTTAATGAAGCGGAAGTGGCGAGAAAAAACATCGGCCTACAACGCAGTGGCCATTATCCGCAACTGGATATCGTAGCGTCCCATAGTGGATCAGATAATAACAGTACCTTTGGACTACGCGGAGACCAACAACAAGTTGGACTGCAATTGAACATGCCTATTTTTGAAGGTGGCGGTGTCTATTTTCGTACCCGTCAAGCAACGCAGCAACATATTCTAGCTAAAGAACAATTAATTGCCACAAAAAGAGCCGTCGAGCGTCAAGTTAAAGATGCTTATCGCGGGGTGATTTCCAGCATTAGCCGCGTAGAAGCGCTAAAGGCGGCAGTTATTTCAGGTGAAAGTGCTCTGGAAGCCACAGAAGCTGGCTTTGAAGTTGGAACCCGAACTATGGTCGACGTATTGACCGCAACCCGAAATTTAACTCGGGCTAGAAGCAACCACTCCCAAGCCCGATATGATTATTTGATTAATGGTATAAAACTGAAGCAATCCGCCAGTAGCTTAGGCTTTGAAGATTTGCAAGCCATCAACGCATACTTGCAATAAACCAGGCCTTAAGGTTTAGTTTTTTCGTATGCCGCCAATTGTTCTGCTGTTGCTTCCTGTTGATATTTTTCCTTCCATTCTAGATATGGCATCCCATAAACATAATCCGTGGCTTGCTTATAATCCATTTCTACCCCGTTATCCTCTGCTGCCGCCAAATACCACTTGGCCAGACAATTACGACAAAAACCTGCCGCAATCATCATATCGATATTCTGTACATCAGTTCTTGCCTGAAAATGACTTATTAAATGCCTGAAAGCAGCTGCTTCCAGTTCAGTTTTACTGTTTTTATCCATAATTTAACCCAACTAAATTGAACATATTATCAGAAAACTCATCCTATTATATACTTTGGCACATAAATGCACTAGAATTAAGGGTTAGTTAATCCTAGTTGGATAAAACTATTAATATGGAAATCCATCAATCTTCGTTAATTTATTCTCCCCGTAATAAAAGCCCGCAAACAGTCGGGAGAGTTCAACGCGCCGATGAAAAAAACCCACAAAAAACCAAACAGGGCGTGGAAGTTACGATTTCCACGAACATTGATTCTTCAAGGGAAGATTTAACACCCACATACACAGAACAAGCCGTAAAACAAGGCCATTCAAAGTCGTCTCCCCCCTTACAACTTGATACTATCACCAATCTACGCACCCAAAGAGCCTTGCTAGCGTACAACACCGAGCAAAACCAAATACCACAAGAGCACTCCGCACAACTAGTTTCCAGCGTAGATTACATTGTTTAGGTCTACTTCTTAATAAAAAATAATGAAACAACTTTTTGAATTCTTCCCAATTATTCTGTTTTTTATTGCTTTTAAAGCATACGATATCTATGTCGCAACGGCTGTTGTCATCGTCGCCACCATCTTCCAGGTCACATTTACCTGGTTTAAATACCGGAAAGTAGAAAAAATGCAATGGATCACCTTAGGACTAATCTTAGTCATGGGTGGACTTACACTCTATCTTCAAGATGAACAATTTATCAAATGGAAACTGTCGATTATCGAATGGCTGTTTGGCATTGCTTTCCTGGGTAGCCAGTATATTGGCAAAAAACCTTTTGTTGAAAGAATGATGGGCGATAATATTGAACTTCCGCCCAATATCTGGCGGCGCCTGAATTTTTTCTGGGCACTTTTTTTTATCAGTGTCGGCTTCATTAACCTCTATGTCATGTTCAATTTTGATACCGATGATTGGGTTAATTTTAAGACCTTTGGCGTTCCAGGCTTAATGGTCTGCTTTATCGTCATACAAATGATTTTTCTTTATAAATATATTCCAGATACAGAGGAAGAATAAGTGTTATATACCATTCTCAGCCAGGATGTTGAAAACAGCCTGGAAAAACGTAAATCTGCCAGACCCGCCCATATCGAACGTTTACAAGACCTACAAAATCAAGGGCGCTTGGTTATTGCAGGACCTCACCCAAGCATTGACAGTGAAAACCCAGGTGATGCCGGTTTTTCGGGCAGCCTGGTCATAGCTGAATTCGAAAGTTTGCCAGAAGCTCAAAACTGGGCAAACGCCGACCCTTACCTGGAAGCAGGAGCATACGCCAATGTAATTGTAAAACCATTTAAACAGGTCTTTCCTCAATGATTACTGATATTATAAAAAATAAATTAACTACCACTTTAAACCCATCAACCATTGAAATTTTCGACAATAGCCAGGCACATGCGGGCCATGCTGGCGCACAAAGTGGTGGCGGACACTACCATGTCATGATTGTCTCAGAACAATTTGATGGTAAATCTTTGGTACAACGCCATCAGCTCATCTATAAAGCACTGGGTGATCTGATGAAAAATGAAATTCATGCGCTCGGTATTGAAGCCTATTCACCCACAGAAATAACAACATAAGGAATTAAATAAATGAAGAAAATCATCCCACTATTAATAATCAGCTCCGCTTTGGTAACCGGTTGCAAGCAGGAAAGCATCAGCTCAACCCCCACCATTTCAAAAAGTGACGCCATTGCAGAAGTTAATGGTAAATTCATCAGTAAATCATCTTTCGATATGATGAAAGAGCAGATTGCCCAACGCGGCCAGGGCCAAACTATCCCTGACGATAAATTGTTAGACGAATTGGTCAGAATGGAATTACTGGTTCAAGAGGCGGAAAAGCAAAAACTTGCTGAAACGCCGGAAATTACTAATCAACTGAACTTGATGAAACGATCATTGCTTTCTCAAGCTGCTGTTAAAAATTATATCGATAGCAACCCTGTCAGTGACGAGGAATTGAAAGCAGAATATGACAAGAAGATAGCCGCAAAAGGCAGTGCCGAATATAAAGCCCGCCATATTCTGGTTAAAACCGAAGATGAAGCAAAAAAAATCATTACTGAATTAAATGCTGGCGCAAAATTTGAAGCACTAGCAAAATCCAAATCCACCGGACCTTCAGGGCCAAAAGGTGGTGATTTAGGCTGGTTTTCTCCTGATCGTATGGTTCCTCCTTTCTCAGAAGCAGTTATTGCCCTGGAAAATGGAAAATACACAACTGCCCCAGTACAAACACAATTTGGCTGGCATATCATTCTGCGCGAAGAAAGTCGTGACAAAGCACCACCAGCTTTTGAAACTGTAAAAGAGCAGCTACTACCTCTACTGCAAAGACAAAAAGTACAGAGCTATTTAGAATCTTTGCGTAATCAAGCAAAAGTTGAAGTACTATTACCTTTAACTGAAGAGCAACCTAAAGTGGAAGCTGCACCTACAGCAGCACCTGCTACGCCTACTCCAGAACCTGCACAAGCGCCTGAGCCTGCACTAGCACCAGCACCAGCACCAGCTACTGAAGCCAAATAAATAGGCGTATAAAAACCCTAAATTCACCTGTTACATTTTTTGTAACGGGTGAGTTTATTCAAGCCATCCTTTCAATATACTGCAAAATAAACTGAATATTTCGCGTGCCCTGATATTCATTAATATCGAGCTTATATACAGATTTTATTTGCCTGATACCTAACCAGTTTTCCGGTTGCTCCACAAAAAATGCAATCGCATCTATAAGTAAATCACCAAACGGCTGACGCAACACCAGTTTTAAATGCTGTTTTCCTACAATTCGGGACTGAATCACATCGAAAATACCTTCAAAAACAGGTTCCGGAAATTCCTGCCCCCATGGCCCAAAGCTCTGCAGTAATTGTGCAAATTCAATGGTGAACTCTTGTTCTGTTAATTCAGCATCACTGTAAATTTTCTGATCTACATCCAGATCTTCCAGACTTTCCTCCATTATTTCATTAAAGGCCAGAGAAAAAGGCGGAAGATCTGAAATTTTAATACTCAAACCAGCAGCCATGGCATGCCCACCAAATTTGCTGAGTATTTTTGGATGTTCAGTAGCTAAGCGGCTTAACACATCCCGAATATGGACACCAGGTATTGATCGTGCCGAGCCTTTTATTTCACCATTATCCGCTTTTGCAAAAGCAATAACGGGACGATGTAGGCGATCTTTGATTCTGGAGGCCAAAATGCCTACAACACCTTGATGCCAGTTTTCATCATATAAACAAATACCGGCTGGTAAATGCGCCTCATCAAAGGCTTTCATTTCCTTTAACAAAACCATGGCCTCAGTTTTCATCTGACCTTCAACTTCCTTTCGATCAGAATTAAAGTCGTCCAGCTGCATTGCCATTTGTTTGGCAAAATTCAATTCTTCCGCCAGTAAACATTGAATGCCCAGGGACATATCATCCATTCGCCCAGCTGCATTAATCCTAGGCCCAATCGTGAAGCCCAAATCTGCTGCTGTCATTGTCCGCTGATTTCGACCCGTAACTTCTATCAATGCTTTTAATCCCAGGTGACAATGCTCGGAACGCATACGCTGCAAGCCCTGATACACAAGAATTCGATTGATATAATCAAGAGGAACAACATCTGCTACTGTCCCCAAAGCCACATAATCCAAAAGTTGCGCCAAATTGGGTTCTTTAATTCCCTTCTGTTTAAACCAGCCTTGCTCTCGTAAGCGGTTCCGTAATGCCATCAGCACATAAAAAATAACTCCGACACCAGCTAATGACCCTGATGGAAATTCCTGATCTGGAAGATTAGGATTGACAATCGCATCGGCCTCAGGCAAAACTTCACCCGCTAGATGATGATCCGTAACCAACACATCCATACCGAATTGTTTTGCCACAGCTACACCTTCAATACTGGAAATTCCATTATCTACTGTAATTAAAACATCTGGTTTTTCCAAGGCTGCCAGCTTAACAATTTCCGGGGTTAACCCATACCCATATTCAAATCGATTGGGAACTATAAAAGAAACATTTTTCGCACCAAGCAAGCCAAGTCCTTTGATAGCAACAGCGCAACTGGTTGCACCATCAGCATCAAAATCAGCAATAATAATTATGTTTTTTTGCTGCTCAATCA
>JAUXDP010000012.1 GCA_030618325.1 Methylococcaceae bacterium
CGAACAAGATTTTTGTGAAATACCCTGTAGCTCAGCAGAAGAAAGCTGCCCTGCTCCGGGAATTTCTCGTTCAATTAAAAACTTTGGCATAACATGTCCTCACATTAAATTATAAAAAATGACCAGTCGTATTAAAAAAATAGGTAAAAAATTTCAACTCTTAAAATAACCATCTAACAAACTATCGCAACAACTTTGCAATGGCGCCACAGACTTTTCAATCTTCATTCGCAGTAACACACCTTGCCATGTATTCACCAATAAATCAGCCATCGATCCAGCGGATAAATCGGTTCTAACCAGACCTTCTTGTTGGCCCTTTAAAAGTCCTTCCTTTATCAAGTCTTGATATTGGTTTACTGCCGATTGCAATGCTGCGCGGCAAATGTCACTATTATCACCCAGCTCCCCCATCAAATTACCCAATAAACAACCACCTTTAAATTCGTTAGCTTCGAGTTCAAAAATAAGCTCATTAAAATAATTCTTAAGCGCGGATAAACCATCTACATTTGGGGTTTGTAAGTGCCTTTGAAGCTGCACAATAAAAGGGTCAATATAATGCTGTACGACCTCAGCACAAAATACTTCTTTACTGCCGAAATAATTGTAAAAAGACCCTTTAGGAATCTGCACGGCATCCAGGATTTCTTTTAAGCCTGTGCCATGATAGCCCTGGGCCATTAGCATAGAAACACCCTGATCCAGTAACTTTTCTCGATTAATTTGTTTTTTAAAAACCCTAACCATATGAAATATATTACGACCGGTCGTCTCATATGTCAAGTATTATAATTTAGTAGCCCACTGCTTATACAACCAGAAAAAGAAATAGTTTAATTTGTGCTATGGCTGATAATCTGGCTATCTCACACCAAGTAAAAGGGTATCTCTAATAATTCGTAGTTTGTTCGAGTTCAAGGCGAATGATTTTCAAGAACCGCAGTGTCTATGGAATACATGAGGATCACAGAAAATTATCCAACGCCGAAATCGGACAAAAAGACACACTTAGAGGTAGCCTAAACCTCATATTTGTGAATAACATAAACCTTGATGCAGTAATGATCCTAAACACATATTTTTATAAATTTGCTTTTTTAGTTTTGTACTTCGCATGGTTATGCTTAGACTCGTTAGTTATTTACCCGACCTGCCCAATTAAAAAGTGGAGTACGAAAAAAATATAAAATGAACAACACCAATATCGACATACATGCTCCTGTTAGAATAGCCATCCATATATTCGGTGCATACTTTATTTTAAAAAGAAGATGAGAGGTTATAAAATAACAAAATCCTAGAAATAGCATATATGGCAATACAACCATCGAGACTATGCCTGCCATAAAAACCGAACCCAGCATTACATTATTAGTTTCTGGTGCTGCACCATTTAAAATATTATTATTTGACTGCTCACTCATTTCGTTGAACCACACTAAATATTCTTCCGAAACATGAAATGTAGCATCGGTAATTTGCCAAAGTAAGATAAGAACAAACGGGTAAACAAGAGCATTAATTATTAGAAATTTTTTTTCGCTATCCCTTCCCCACATAACCTTTGTAGGTTTTAAAAATAATCTTATCAAAAACCAAATAGAAGGGTATCCCGTTAAGCATAGTAAAATGTATGTACAGAGATATTTTCCAATTTCGTTCATAGGTATTAGCTGCTCAGTAGATCTTGAACAGGTTCTAAGGAAAAGATCCTATATTGGTTGGTTTTTTGTGAGTATTGATGACTTCTGCCAAATAATCTAAGAATATGCGAACAGCATAATTTGTATTTTACAAAAAAAATACAAGTCAGGTTAATGTATGCCTGACTTGTATAACGCTTAGTTTAACCGTGTTTATAATGCTTTTTCAGCGCTTTTTTTACTTCCCACGTACAATTTAAGCCGCGAGGGAATACGACCAAATCACCTACAGTGAAGGTTACAGCTTCACTTCCATCATCTGGCGTCATCACACATTCGCCTTCTAAAATAAAAGCTGTTTCTTTGTCTTGAAAAGACCAAGGAAAGACTGATACTTCCTTTTCCCATGTTGGCCAGTCAGCAACACCTAATTCATTTAAAATTTCTTCACTTGGGTTGCTATCAACTGTAATTTTGCTCATCTAGATTCCTAAAGTTAGTGTTATATCAAACGTGTACTTCACGCGGATGTATTAATGATTGCCAGATCCTACTTATTTGAAACAGCATCTGGTTGCACTATTTTACGCTGAAATTATCTTGTGGTGGGTATAATTCAATCGAGTCAGGATCCTTCCAGTTAAGAAATTACATGTATCAAGTATTTCCGCTCCATGAACTTAAAACTCGTTGAAAGGTAGAATTTTAAAATACCTAAAAAAAACAGCTTCCAAAACACCTAGTCCACATGATGTGCAACCAGAATATTTTTTGCCTTATCGATCTGGCTAAGTAGTAAATTAGTATTTTGTTTGAATTCAGCTAATCGTTTGTTTTCAATAGGTGGTGCTTTGGGCAACCTGACTTTGAGCGGGTCTCGTTGAATTTTATTGACACGAAATTCATAGTGTAAATGATAGCCAGAAGCTAATCCTGACTTACCTACATAGCCAATAACCTGACCTTGTCGGACGGTCTTAGCGTTCTTTATCTTAGTGTCGAAATGCAATAAATGGGCGTACAACGTACTATATTTATTTTGATGCTGTATTACCACAACATGCCCATACCCATCTTTAGTCCCCATATACTCAATTTTACCATCTCCAGTCGCTCTAACCGGTGTACCTTTGGGTGCTACATAATCGACACCTTTATGTGCGCGGACATGTTTAAGAACCGGATGCCTTCTGCGAGGATTGAAGCGTGAGCTGATCCGGGTAAATTCAACTGGAGTACGTAAAAATGCTTTACGCAAATTGTTCCCCTCTGGATCGTAGTAATTAACCACCCCTTGGCCATCAGCATGGCGAATGGCTCGAAACACCTGACCACTTGTAACAAATTCTGCTGCTAAAATATTGCCAGTATCGTACTCTTCGCCGTCAAGATACAATTTTTCATAAATCAATGTGAATTGATCATCAGCATGTATGCTCAGTGTAAAATCGATATCCCAAGCAAAAATTGTGGCAAGTTGAACGATCAGTTTTTCGGATAACTCTGATTTTTTTCCGTCAAGAAACAACGAGGAGTTGATGGTGCCGTGGGCGTATGTGATTCGACGTTCAATTTCTCTTACCAGTTTTTGGCCTTTATATCCGAAATCGGTTCGATATAATTTTATCGTTTCGATTCTACTTGGCTTGTAAACCAACTCTTCTAGTACCTCGTCAGGAGAAAAGTGTAGATTGATAACCTCTCCTGGACGAATTAAATTTAACCTGCCTACCAAATCTGTCGATGATAACCCCTGGAAATCAGCTTTCTTGACGCCGTATTTAGAAAGTATGCCAAAAATTGTATCACCGGCCTGAACCTCATAGACTAACTGAATATCATCTCTACTACCAGAATCAAGTGGCAATTCATCTTTTATTTCATGCGGTGGTATCGCTAAAGATTGAGTAGATCGCCAAGCTGCATGATCAGGAGCATCAACTGGAATAATCAATGCGTAACTCGCACTTGCAGTGATGGTTGCTATTATTCCCAGCATGAGTGAGCGCGAAAAAATGTTGCTCAAAGCGAGGCCTCCTGATTAAGTGTAATTTTATACTCTAATCATTAGTCTAGGATATGGTTTGTAACTAGCAAAACTCATAGTGTGACGGGATACTTAGAATTAGAAATTGCTTGATAGACGCTAGGTAATACCAATCCCAATAAGTTTTTATTTTAATTCTCCTCATCCCCGCCTTCTCCAGCAGGAGAAGGAATATATGAGAACTTATTGGGATTGGTATAACTCACAACGCTAAGCCCCCATATTGCACAGGGTTTTTGTCTGTCTTGAATTCACACCGTAGGGTGCATGGCAGAAAATAGAATTGTAAGGACTATACTGGCTGGACCTGGAAAATCAGTTAAATGCTATCTACAAACGATACAGCGGCTCCAACTTATCGTCTACAGGCTTTTCTTTTTTAGCATGAATGGTATTGTATTCATTAAAACTCTTCCATAATTTATTACCACTCCATTCCAAACTATTATTACTATAGAGCAATTGATTTAACACAAGAATTTCTTCTTTTAGTTCTTTACTGCAAAAAGGAGCAATTTTCCCCAGACTTGAGACCTCATATTGCTGCTGCCCCCAGCGAATTATTGCATCCTTGGCAGCCACAGCATTATTTTCCTGGCAGGCTTTTTTTAAGGTTTTGATACCGTCATCATTTGGCTTAGCAGATTTTTCATTTTCCTTTGGAGTGTTGACATTCTGCCGTGAATTTAACAAATATAGTGTCGTTAAAACCCATCCCAGCATCAAAAATGCCGAAAGACCCATCCAAGCATATTGCTTTTCTCCGGAAGTATCAGAAACTTTTTGTGCAGAAGCAGCTTCGAAAGTTGGTTCAGTCGTTGAATGGGTATTTGATGCTGCTCCTGGTAATGCAATAGCTTGAATAGTTTTTGCTGGGATTATTGCAATTTCCATTTGATCCGTTTGCGTATTCCACCAGGGGATTTTAATTTCTGGAAGTTGATAAGTACCTCCCTGAGATGGAATAAGTGCTATTTTTTCTTCTCGAAAAGCAACCATACTGTTTTCTTTAACTAGTCCCTTTAGTATGGGTTGATCTGGATAATACTTAAGCTTATCTCCTGAAACAGTTTGCTGTTTATTAGTTAATTTTGGCAATTGACCCACTGTTGAGCCTTTCACCAACAGGGTGAGTGTTCGCGTGAGTGGTTCACCTATATTAACTTTCAAATCATCATTACTCCACTCCTCTTGTAAATGAACCTGTTCTGCAGGGAGCCAGTGTTTGCCAGTAAAGTGTTCCGGAACTGGCTGGACATTTAATTCTATAGCATCAGAAGCGACCCTCATTGTCCGAGTTTTCAGACGATTAAAAAAACCACCAAAACTAGGCCGACTATTTCCAACAACAATAGCAGCAGTTAATGACAGAGGAGTTATCGTCATCGTCCCACTTTTTTGTGGGAAAATCGCATATTTTCGCTCAGTGACGGTATAGTACTCCCCTTGGAACTCGGTACTATAATCCTTATCCTTACCCAATGTTTCGATCACAGCATCAGCCAATTTCGGTTCAGTCAAACGTGCCTGGGATAAATCGACCTTTCGGTACAAACGCATCGTATAAATGACCTGTTGCTGGACATAAGGGGTTCTTGTCGATACATCGACCAAAACAAATAAATCTCCACCCAATTGAGTATCAGACTTTGTCCTCTCTGCTTTATTGATGAGAATGCTGCTAGCATCGCTTTTATCTCCACCAAAATTAATGGCTGGTATGGTTATCATGCCAGTTTTTTTAGGGATCACATCAAGAACCCACTGAATATTATTGGCAAAGCTTCCGTTGACCCACGAAGATTGACTACTGTGGCTCTGATTAAGCACTTCAAAGTCTTTATGCAAAGGACTGAAATCTGGATCACCATCTGGATTATTGCTGGCTGAAAAAGTAATTTGGAAGGACTCATTCATGTTCACCGGATTTCGATCGGTAGTCACAATTATTTCAGTAGCTAATCCTGTCAACGCGTAACAACACAGGGTAAAACCTATAATAGTTTTCATAAACTTTATTAGCATCAGCTACTCCGATTACCAGGCTTGAACGTTATCTGATCTAAACTTACGTTTTCCATATTGATACTTAAATTTTCGTTTCAACAAACCTGATGGATCATCAGGAATTCTTTGCAACCATTGTTCGTTGGCCTGCTGAGTTTCATCTTGTTGCATAGCTTGTTCAGTTTTTGCTTGACTCTTTTCCCCAGAATCTTTTTCTTTTTGTTGCTGATTTTGTTCTGCCTGTTGCTGTTTATTTTCTGATTTATCAGCATCGTCTTGTTTCGTCTGTTCTTTTTGGTTTTGCTGATTATTCTTCTCATTGGATTGCTGTTGCTCGGTTGAACTTTCATCCTGCTGTGAGTCATTTTGCTGCGATTGCTGATCTTGTGATTGCTCAGAATTTTCCTGTTCCTCAGACTGTTTGTCTTCTTGCTGTTGCTGTGACTTAGAGTCTTGCTCCGAGGATTGATTATCTCCCTGCTTTTGATTGTTTTGCTGCTGTTGTTTTTCCAGCTGCTCCTCAACTATTTCCTTATTATGCAACGTATCTTCATGCTTAGGATCAATAGCTAAAGCCTGTTGATAAGCCTGTAAAGCTTCTTGCAATTTTCCTGACTTGGCTAAAGCATTACCCTTATTATATAAAGCTTCACTGGTTTGGATACTCTCCAGACTCTCTACAGCCTCAGTAAATTCTCCAGCTTTGTAGTGTGCTGCTGCTTTCCACTCTGGGTCATCAAACTGGGTGGCAGCTTGTCCAAACTTTTGCTTATTAAAGTTTTTTTGTGCCTGTTGATCTTTGGATTGCCACAAATCCTGCCATTCCAAAGCGTAACTATTCTTAGGAATTGGCAGAAGTACCATTAATGCCAGACAAAGAATTCCACGACGGAAGCTAAGAACGGCTAAGGGCAATACCAGCAATAACAGCCAAGGCCCCTGATCTTGCCATAAATCCAGCAACAAATTATTCCCCTCCTTTTCTTGTTGCTCAGCACGGGTATCAAGATTTGCCAGCAGGGTGTCAATATCACTGTCATCAGCACTTATCAGACGAAAACTGCCACCCCCTGTATTTGCCAACTTTTGCAAATCCTGCCTGTTCAATTTAGGTACGACAATATTTCCACTAATATCCTTCAAAAAGCCACCTTGAGAAATTTTGATGGGAGCTCCTTGTGGTGTGCCCACCCCCAGAACCGACAATTGATAATTATCTAACGACCGAACCACCTTTAACGTATCTGCCAGTACCACGCCATCAGTAACCAGCAATATTTGCCCTCTGGCTAAACCGGCTTGCTTAAATAATACTACCGCTTTGTCTAATGCCGACCTAGTATTGCTACCTTGTGTGGGCATAATTTCAGTTTCCAGCGCCGTAAGCTGACTATTAATTGTTTCAGTATCCTCAGTTAATGGCGTGACAGTAAATGCATCGCCTGCATAAACAATAAGCGCAGTTTGTCCGTCCTTACGTCGTTTTAAAATATCGGATATTTTATATCTTGCCCGAATCAATCGACTGGGCTTAATATCCGCAGCATCCATAGAGCGTGATAAATCCAGTAGTATCACCAATGCCGAAGCATTTCTGAATGCAGGGGAAGGCAACCGCTCCCAGCTTGGTCCAGCCAAGGCAATAATGGTAATCAATCCAGCCAACGCGGCACTAAATAATGGCCAGCGATTTTGTGTAGTTGCCCTTTGCTGCAAAATATAGGGCAATAATTCAGCATCACAAACCTGACTCCAGTTACCTTGCATGAGCTTATTTTTCCAACTCAAGACCAAGACTATAGCAAAAGGTATCAATGCCAAAAGCCAAAATGGCCTGATAAAATGAAAGTCGGTTATGTCCATCTCAATCGGGATAAGCTGATAATTGTTACCAGTATCAAAGCAAAAGCCAAAGGCCAATGGAATAACTCAGCTCTGGGACGAAAATATTGCTGGTCTTTTTCCACGGGCTCCAACTGATCCAAAATCTGGTAAATTTTCTCCAACTCTTCAGTGTTTCTGGCACGGAAATATTGCCCTCCAGTTTGTTCAGCAATAGCGGTTAAGGTTTTTTCATCCAAATCTCTGGAAGGGTTAACTTTGCGCGCTCCAAAAAAAGTACGCTCAACCATTTCATCTGCACCGATTCCAATAGTATATATGGTAAGTCCTTCCTGGGTTGCAAGCTCGGCAGCTTTCAATGGTGAAATTTCACCCGCGGTATTTGCACCGTCAGTCAACAGAATAAGCACCCGACTCTCAGCCGATTGTTTGCGTAATCGCTTTACAGCCAAACCGATAGCATCGCCTATGGCAGTATTTTTTCCAGCCAAGCCCAAAGCTGATTCACCAAGTAAAGTAAGAACAGTTTTACGATCAAACGTCAGGGGAGTTTGTAGATAAGCCTGAGTACCAAACAGAATCAAACCCAACCGATCTCCCGTTCGGCGATGGATAAATTTACCTGCAATTATTTTGATAGCAGTCAACCGATCAATTTGCTGGCCATTTATCACGAAATCCTGTTCTTCCATACTCCCTGAAAGATCGACAGCCAACATCAAATCTCGACCGCTAACAGCCTGTTCAACCGGCTCACCTAACCATTGCGGCCGAGTGCCAGCAATGACCAAAAAGAACCAGGCAATAATAGCCAACAACAACGGCCATTTTTTTGGCTGGGTAACATACTGACTTTGTTGTAAACCAAAATCCTCCAAAAAAGGCACTTTTAAAGCTGCTTGCTCAACAGGATTGACGGCAGGAATTAACCACCGAATTAGAATCGGCAAAGGTAAACAGGCAAGTAGCCAAGGCCATTCAATATGAATCATTCGTGCTTCTTCAATGCTTTTAACCAGTCTTCACAAAGGGTAATTAGTGGTGCAACCTGTACGGGTTGTTTCTCTTTTTGATACAACCCATCCGTCAATAAGACACCAACCTCTTCAGTAAATCGTGGTTTGCCCAGCGAATTATCCAGAAAATCCAACCAGGCTTTTCCTGTTAAACCTGCTACGTCTGCACGCGGAAAAACGCTCATTGCTGTTCGCCGGATCAACATGGAAAGTTCTTTTAGTTTTTGCTCATTGCTGGTCTCAGTATTCAATTTAACAGTTTGCAATATTTTGTTTGCTGTTTTAATTGCAGTGTATCGAGTCAATCTTTTATATAACCAGAAAAACAAGAATATCAGCAAAGGAATAGTAATAATTAGAATCCACCAACCCATAGCCGGTGGCCACCAGCCGATTGTTTCTGGTAGATGAATATCTTTTAAGGGAAGCTGACTAGGTTCCATTTATCGTAATACTTGAACAGGATCTTCGATGGTACTGCACTGCATGAATTTGATATTTAATTGTCTGGATAAATCCTCCAATTCATGCTGCCGCTGGACAAATTTATGTTGATATTGCGAAATGCGTTGATGGTCATTAGTATCAATGACGACATCCTTTTCTTCATCAGTAAACCGATAGCGGCCTTTTGCTGGTAAATGCTGTTCCAGCGGGTCATAAATCAGAATCAATACAACATCACAATGCCTGGCTAACTGGATAAGGTGGTTTCCCACCTTCTGATTGAATCCACGAAAATCACTTACTATGTAAACCAAACTACCAGGCCGAGTATGCTGATTTAATCTGGAAATAATTTGCTCAAGGGTGAAGTCCTGTTGCGGGGCAAAGTTAAAATTGACCAGTGCATTAAACAAGCGCAACACGGCATGTTTGCCATTTTGTGGCTTTAACTCAAGACAAGCGTTATCAGAAAAAATCTGACCACCGACTCGATCACCTTTATTTTGTGCAACCCAGGCCAGCAATGCGGCTAATTTTGCTGCTTGCACCGATTTAAATACACCGCGTGTGGCAAATTGCATTGCTGAGCGATAGTCAACAGAAATAAATACTGGTCTTTCCCGCTCTTCACGATAAAGTTTGGTATAGGTTTTTCCTGTGCGAGCGGTCACTCGCCAGTCTATGCTACGAATATCATCACCAGGCTGATAAAGTCTGGCTTCATCAAATTCCATTCCCCGACCTTTAAATCGAGATAGATAACCACCACTTTGTAGAGATTGAATCCCAGAACGATGTAAGGATAAATTTGCTGCGGGCCTAGCTAAATGTAGAAGCGTCTTGAGACTAATCTTGACCCGTTCTTCGCTTTTTTCCTGCACTAATTTTTTCAGCAATGCAACCATGCTATTTTTCTGCCTAGGTTAAATAAACTAAGGAACAGCTATTCTGGAAATCAATTCCCGAATAAAATGATCCGTCGTCACCCCTTCAGCCTCAGCTTCATAGGAAAGAATCAAGCGGTGTCGCAGTATATCAAAAGCCATATCCTGAATATCTTCCGGCCCAACATAATCTCGACCATCTAACCAGGCCTTAGCTCTCGCACATCGATCCAAACCGATACTAGCTCTCGGGCTGGCTCCATATTGCAACCAACCCGCTAAATCTCCACCATAAGCCCCAGGGTTTCTAGTTGCCAAAACAATCTGCAATAAATATTCCTCCAGCGATGCTTCCATATGCAAGTCCAACACTTCATTCCTAGCTGCAAACAAAACTTGCTGGGTTACAAGTTGTGATGGTTTGGTACCGGCAAGCTTATCATTACGAGCTTCTGCCCTGGCAAGATGCAAAATTTCCTGCTCATGTTGAGGCTCAGGATAGTCAATTTTTACATGCATTAAAAACCGATCCAATTGTGCTTCAGGCAACGGATAAGTTCCTTCTTGTTCAATCGGATTTTGGGTAGCCATCACCAAGAACAAAGCCGGTAACGGATAAGTTGCTCCACCCACGGTAATTTGCCGCTCCGCCATCGCTTCCAGCAACGCTGCTTGCACCTTCGCCGGTGAACGATTTATTTCATCAGCCAAAATCAAGTTATGAAATAACGGCCCACGTTGAAATTCAAAAGTACCTTGCTGAGGCCGATAAATTTCGGTACCTGTCAAATCAGCAGGTAATAAATCAGGGGTAAACTGAACCCGGTGAAAGTCACCCTCAATCCCTTTGCTCAGAATATTGATAGCTCGGGTTTTAGCTAATCCGGGCGCACCTTCCACCAGAATATGCCCATCAGCCAGCAAAGCAATCAGCATTCTTTCTACTAGAACATCCTGTCCAATAATTTGTGTACTTATAAAATTTTTAAGTTGGGTTAACGCATACTGGCTTGTGCCGGCATCAAAACTTGTCTCAGACATAAAATAATATCTATCCTTAATTTCTTTTTTAAAATTTGCGTTTCTGACGCTTATTTTACTACAAAGTTCCAAACATAAGTTGAAGCTGGCGAATAGTAACAAGAAATATCCTTTAGTCCACCCCAACACACAGTTAAATTTAGGGTAAACTGAATCTGAAATATTTTTTGTTACCTGAGGAAGATTACAATGATTATTCTGATTCTTGGACTGGTATTGTGGTGTGGAATCCACTTTATACCTACTTTAGCGATTGGTTTTCGCAGTCAATGTATCACCAAATGGGGTGAAAAAAAATATAGAATGATTTTTTCATCAACTGTCATTCTAGCCATAATTCTTATAGTATTCGGTTGGCGCGCCACAGATAACAACCTTGTGTATATACCACCAGGTTGGGGTGGACATCTTAATGCTTTGATGGTTTTGATCGCATTTCTTCTGATTGCAGCCGCCAAATCGACCACCAATATAAAACGCTATATACGGCATCCCCAATTAGTGGGTATTGTGTTTTGGAGCAGTGGCCATTTATTCGCCAACGGCGAAGTCCGGTCTCTAATTTTATTTGGGACTTTTTTGCTTTGGGCAATCCTGGAAATGGTTCTGATAAATAAGCGAGAAGACTGGCTTAAACCCGAAGCCTTGCCTTTAAAAGCAGAGATTGCTGTTGTAATAAAGGGAGTAATTATTTATCTAGTATTCTTGTTTGCCCATCCTTATTTATTTGGAGTTAAGCCCTGGTAGCCAAATTATTTTTTTAATATATTGCACTTGGGACTTGAACTCAGCTCTCTTCCATAATCGGGGAAAGCGCCTTAATACGCCTAATTCCTATAACTTATAACCTTTGCGTGCGATAAAAAATACGGAATGTGGAATTTCGCTTGTACTTTCATCACCTAATATTCGATAAGCAAAGAAATCGTCGATGTTATTCATTAAATCGTTATTTTTGGCGATTGTCGATATTAATTCAGATTCAGCGTTTTCATCATGATGGCCAATTTCTACTCGGCATAATGTAGTTCGGCAGGATACTTCGAATAATTCGTTTCCTTCAAGCTGAGGCTGTTCGGAAAAAATATTGTTGAGCTGGTTTTCCAATGATTCAGCCCAGGTAGTATCATACGATTCAAAAGCCAAACGTTGTTCCAGTTCAATGGCAAATTTATCTTGATTTTTTTCTTCAGGATCAACGAGATCTTCAATTGGTACATCTTGTTTGGATATTTCAATATCATCCTCTGAATTAAGGGGCGTGCCTAAGGATTGAAGCTTTAGCTCGTCTTGTAAACCCTCGATAACCGTGTTAAGTGTTGTTATTTTTTTCTCCAATGCAGTAACTTTTTCATAATAATCTCCACTTGGTTGTCTGGTTCTTTTTAATGCTAGTTTCTGTTGGTTTTTAGAGGGTAAGGATTTGTCACATGTTTCTATTTTTTCCGATTTTGACAACGGGTCTTGATGGGTTATTGGAAAAAGATACATCGAAATTGCAGCCACGAATAAAATTACTACTAAATTCCTCACCAGCCTGTTTTTTTTTGCCATGTTTACTTGCCTCTATATAGTTGGGGCGTAATTATTACACTTGCGTTGAAGCTTTATAATATAGGTATGGCATCAGGTTGGCCCATCTCAAATTTATTTCTAGGCCGAGAAATAAAGCCGAACCACGATGCCATGTTGCATTGTAACTAATCGTTTCAAATCCGTTAGGTAAGCCACTTCAAATTCAGAATCGGCGATAAGGAGCTGCGACACTCATAGCCTGCTACGATACCACCTTTCCCTTCGCCAAATTTCTGACTGATGCAGCTAAAGAATCCTGACTCAAACGTGGTGAGTTCAATCAGGCCGACTTGCCTGACTTTGACTTGAGCATTTGCACTGCCGGGAGGTATTAAGCATTCAAATCCTGGTTTATCCGAGCCCCAAAAGCACTGCCATTGTGGTTGACTTGTAAACAGAACGTCAGTATGCCAGAAATAGAGGGTATCACCGTTCAGATTTGCTGGTGCATTTTCGGATATGGCCGAGCCCACCGGCACCCAGTCATGACTAAGTTTATTGTAAGCCCTGATTTCTACCATAACACCTGGTTGTGATGCATAGCCGCTAAAATGAATCGGGCTATGGGGAGTTACCCACTTATTATTGGTTGGCCCAGTAACACAAGCAATTAAGGCGACTGATAGGCCAAATATAAGAACTAATATACGTATTGTTTTCATCGTATTACTCCATTGAATATTGAGTTAATCATACGGATCTCGATTCCTGGCAAATTAGTGTCTGCCATTGTCTTAGATCATTTAAATATTCGGCACGGAAATAATGAAGTCTTGTTATAACAAGTCATTAGTTTGAGATAGGATCATCATCTAATATTGCATAGTAATTTCTGTGCCGAGATGCATAATCAAACTAACAGACAATAACCTGGAAATCTGTGTACATTTCCACTTCTAGGATGGTAATTTTTCATTGAAATTAGGAAACTTCGATATGTGTTGTAGGGTCTTGCAATCAGTTAACCTTGGAGGATTCCTTCGACTCTTTAATTAGCAAAGTCAGGCTGCTTGAAAGTTGATTACACATTGGTTATCCTGCAAGTACAATATGCTGATCAGAAACCATCGGAGCAAAGTGAGTGGAAACTTAAACCGGCCAGCGATATATCACAGGGGTTTATTCTTATCAGTCTATGAACTTTTACCATGCATCGTTATCTAATAGGCTTCGTTATCTGCGAACAAAATAGGGAAACGTTCTGTAATTTAAGGATCAAATTTCTTCCAGTTTATGTTTAAACAAAACCTGATCATCGTATTAATTATTGGCATTATCTTTGGTGGTTTGTTTGGCTTTAAGTTTTATCAGATCAAGCAAAGCGAGTTACAAAAACAACCTCGACCACCGGCTGTGGTTGCGGTAACTGAGGTAAAACAGGATACCTGGCAACCTACATTAGACGCAGTTGGAACATTGGTGGCCGTTTCCGGGGTCGATGTCAGCAATGAAATTGCAGGAAAAGTAACGGCAATTCATTTCCAGTCAGGCCAGACTGTAGAAAAAGGTCAACTATTACTAGAATTGGATTCAGAAACTGACCGAGCCGAACTAAAGGGGTTGCTTGCAGAACAAAAATTAACAGCCCTTCGTCGTCAGCGCGTGGCTAAGTTGATTCGGGACAAATTTACTTCTCAGTCTGAATATGACCAAAGTAGCGCTCAACTTACAGAAGCCAAAGCGGCAGTTGAAAGCAAACGGACAATTATAAATAAGAAGCAGATTAAAGCGCCTTTTTCCGGTGAACTAGGCATTAGGCAGGTGAATTTAGGCCAATACCTGGCTCCTGGCTCAATAATAGTAAACTTGCAGAATCGAAATCCAATCTACGTTGATTTCACCATTCCTGAAAGACATCTCGGCAAATTAGACATAGAGCAGCTCATAACACTGAATGTGCAAGCATACCCACAGCGATCCTTTAAAGGTGAAGTGACTGCTATCAACCCAAGCATTGACTTTGAGACACGTTCAGTCATGGTCAGGGCTACCTTACAAAATACTGATAATTATTTACACCCCGGCATGTTTGCCAATGTAAAGGTGATCTCAAACCAACAATCCACAGTTTTAACCCTACCCGATACAGCTATTACTTTTAATCCCTACGGCAATAGTGTCTTTGTCGTTAAAGATGAACAACAAAGATTAACGGTGCTAAATCGTCAGGTGGAAACCGGCATAGTCCGTGATGGCAGAGTTGAAGTGATTAGTGGACTCGATATAGGTGAACGTGTCGTCAGCGCTGGGCAAATTAACTTACGTAACGGCATGCAAATTATTGCTGACAAGAAACCAGCTCCGGGGGAGAGGGAGATCAGTGAATGAAATTCACTGATATTTTTATCCATCGACCGGTATTAGCCAGTGTCATCAGCCTGTTAATTCTGGTCATTGGGTTACGTGCCATTAACGTTCTGGAATTGCGCCAATATCCTGAACTCAAAAACACCGTCGTTACTGTGTCTACATCTTACCCAGGTGCCAGTAGTGAGTTGGTCAAAGGTTTTATTACTACCCCTTTGCAACAGGCTATCGCAGAAGCAAATGGCATAGATTATATTGCTTCTACCAGCCGTCATGGTCGATCGTCGATAGCTGTGCATATGCAGTTGAATTATGATCCGAATGCTGCGATTGCGGAAATCCAGGCTAAGGTTGCAAGTCAACGTAATGTACTGCCTGAAGCTTCGGAAGACCCTGTCATTACATCGCAAACGGGTGATCAGACAGCTTTAATGTACTTGGCTTTATACAGCGACACGTTAAAACCTTCTCAATTGAGTGATTATCTACTCCGTGTAGTACAACCTAAACTTCAGGCCGTTCCTGGTGTTGGTAAAGCTGGGATATTTGGCAATAAAACCTTTGCCATGCGTATCTGGTTGAATCCCAGTCGTATGGCCGCTTTGGGTGTAACGGGAAAAGATATTGCTGATGTATTGCGTGATAATAATTATTTATCGGGAGCGGGAGAAACCAAAGGCCAATTTGTTCAGATTCCACTGACTGCCAATACTGATATTCAAAATGAGCAACAATTTAGAAAATTAATAGTAGGGAATCGCAATGGAACTCTGGTGCGTTTAGAGGATGTTGCTGATATTGAACTGGGTAGTGAGAGTTATGACGGGGTCAACTGGTATAAAGGCAAGCAAGCAATCTTCATGGGTATTGAACAAGCCCCAGGCGCTAATCCGCTTACTGTTGCCAAGTTAGTTCGAGAACAATTGACCCAAATAGAACAAGACCTGCCGGATGCGATGCAAGTGTTGCTTCCATATGATGCCAGTCAGTTTATTGAAGATTCTATTGCTGAAGTTTTTAACACACTGCTTGAGGCTGTTGTCATTGTCCTGGTGATCATCTTCCTTAGTCTTGGTTCATTTCGTGCGGCATTGATACCCGCAGTGACTGTTCCGCTATCCCTCGTTGGAAGTGCATTATTAATATTGGTCATGGGTTTTTCAATCAACTTGTTAACCATGCTGGCCATGGTACTAGCCATTGGATTGGTGGTCGATGATGCGATTGTCGTAGTAGAAAATATTCATCGCCATATTGAAAATGGACAGTCCCGATTTCAAGCTTCCATCTATGGTGCTAGAGAATTAGCTCTGCCTGTGATCGCTATGACCACTACCTTGATTGCTGTCTATGCCCCCATCGGTTTTATGGGCGGTCTGGTCGGGACTTTATTTACTGAGTTTGCTTTTTCTCTGGCAGGGGCTGTACTCATTTCCGGTGTGGTAGCACTAACCCTGGCGCCGATGCTGAGTTCCAGAGTGTTAAAACAAGCCGATGAACCCGGTCGTTTTGAAAAAGCCGTAGAACATTTCTTTAGTAGGTTGGCTAATCGCTACCAAAGATTACTGCACCAGTTGCTTAAAGCTCCATCTGGTTTATTCCTATTTGCTGTGGTGGTATTAATCAGTAGCTTTTTTATGTTTAGCCTGTCCGAGAAAGAATTGGCGCCCACTGAAGACCAAAGCATTTTATTTTTTATCGCAACCGGCCCGCAAACGGCAACCTTGAATTACAACGAAGTCTATACGCGTGAATTATTAGAACAGTTTGAAAGTATTCCGGAATATAAAGAAAGCTTTTTATTACTGGGCTTTGGAGGCACTAACAATAGTGTCTTCGGTGGTTTTAAAATGCCATCAACTTTTGAGAGAGAACGCTCCCAGATGCAAATTCAACCGGAGTTGCAAACCAAGGTAAATCAAGTCGCAGGGTTTAAAACGGCGATCATTCCCAGGCCCAGTCTGCCAGGCTCAGGTGGTGGCCTTCCGTTACAATTTGTCATACTTTCCGATTCTGATTATACCAAGCTAGATTTGGTAGCCGATCAGTTATTGGATAAAGCCATGCAAAGCGGCTTATTTGCTTTTCTGATGAAAGACACCAGCTTTGACCGTCCGCAAACCAATCTGGAAATAAACCGAAACCTGGCCGCAGATTTAGGGATTTCCATGGAAGATATCGGGGAGAATCTTGCTACCCTGTTGGGTGGTCAATATGTTAACCGTTTTAGTTTTCAAGGTCGCAGTTACAAAGTCATTCCTCAAGTTGACGACTTGTCCCGTTTGGATACTAGCAAATTCAGCCAGTATTATTTACGCACTGATAGTGGTGGTCAAGTGCCGTTGTCATCGTTGGTAACCATTACTAATTCAGTTGAACCGAGCAAGCGCACCCAGTTTCAGCAACTTAACTCCCTGACCCTTACAGGGATGATGATGCCCGGCGTTGCTTTAGGCGATGCCATGCAATATCTGGATGAGCAAGCTGAGGATATATTCCCCCGAGGTTTTAGTCGTGATTACACTGGCAGTTCCAGACAATACCAGCAACAGGGAAGCGCCTTAATCATCACTTTTTTCATGTCTTTGCTTGTTATTTATTTAGTACTTGCCGCCCAATTTGAAAGTTGGCGCGATCCCTTAATTATTTTAATTTCAGTACCCTTATCCATCGCTAGTGCGCTGGCTTTTATCATGTTAGGTTTTTCAACCATCAATATTTACACCCAGGTAGGTTTAATTACCCTGATTGGCTTGATAGCTAAAAACGGTATATTGATTGTTGAGTTTGCCAATCAACTGCAACTGCACGAAGGATTGCCCAAGAACAAAGCCATCGAACAGGCCGCTGCCATTCGCCTGCGTCCTATTTTAATGACGACAGTATCAATGATCGTAGCGATGGTTCCGCTGTTAATAGCATCAGGACCCGGCGCTGCTAGCCGGTTTGATATTGGGCTGGTTATTGCTACCGGCTTGGGGTTTGGTACTTTGTTTACTTTATTCGTGGTGCCGGCTTTTTATTTGTTACTGGCAAAAGACCACCAACATTTAAAAAATGTCACTATTGAAGAAAGGTAATCGAAAAATTTCGTCAGCCAAATAGCAATAACAGTATATAGAGATAACTTCCCTTAGTTTTAACTGTTTCTCTCTCTTATCGCAGGTTTTTAAGAATAGAGACAGCTTAAAATGCCAAGCTTAGGGATGTTATCTCTTGTTCGCTGATCAGTTACTTTTTCTATGAAACATTAGTATAATTGAGTGGAAGCGTTACTGTAAAAACAGCCCCATTCTTATCTTGAAGATCCTCTGCCTTAACCCATCCACCATGGGACTCAGCTATCAATTTTACCAGATAAAGCCCAAGCCCCAGGCTGTCACTTTTCTGATATTCATCATCTCTTAATGAAACAAAAAGGTCAAATATCCTATCCTTGTCCTCAGGAAGTTTAGCACCTTCGTTGGCTACAGACAGCTCCACATGAGTGTCATTTTTCAAAACTGAAACCAGAATTATGGTGTTCTCCTTACTGTGCTCGAAGGCATTTGAAATTAACTTATCAAGCATTTGTTTTAGCCGGATACTATTTCCAGAAATGTGTACATCCATTTCAAGTTGTTCTTGCAATATATAATCTGGGTAGATCGAGCGATATTCCTCTAGCTGGGTATCAACTAACAAGGAAAAGTCCAATGGGGCAAGTAATTCTTTATATATACTTGCTTCTAGATTGCTGGCATTGCTGACACTTCCAAGTAATGCGTTCATAAACTCAAGACTTTTTCCTGCCCGAATTAAATAAACATCAAGTGTATGATCTTGTAAGCGCCTTTCCATTAATTCTAAAGAGGTTTTGATTCCTACGGTAGCATTTTTCAATTCATGTTTTAAAAATCGAGCCATATTCTCCAACCAGTAGATACGTCTCTGCTTGGCTTCAAACAGCTCATGAGTACGGTCAGCCACCTCGGTTTCAAGTTGGTTACTGTAACGGGCCAGTTCCTGGTCCCGGATTTGGATTTGTTCCAACATATGATTGAAACTGATGATGAGCATTCCTAATTCATCTTTACGATTTTCCTTAATTCTGAGAGCATAATCATTTTTATCTGAGATCGTATTAGTTACTTCATGTAGATTTAAAATTGGATTGGAAATTAAATGATGTAACCGTGAAGCTACCAACAGGCTAATGCCGAAACAGATCACACCAATAACAGCTACCCAGCCAAGATAGTTAGCCAGGCTAGTATAGAATGTATCCAGACTGGAAATAATAAGGATCTCGCCAATACGCTCACCTTCCAGCAGTATATCTTTTGATATCTGAGTAGTACCGGAAAAAATATTGGTAAAGAATTGCCGCAAAGCGTTATTCAATTTGGGAGGGTCGGTTTTCTGAATTTCACTGGAATGTGGAGCTGGCTTATAATCGGCGAACAAAGTTCCATCCTGCTGAAAAATAGCAGCATAAACAATATTATCCTTCGCTTGCAAAGCACCCAGGTTTTCTGTTGCCGTTCTGGAATCGTTGAAAGTCAGAGCCCCTGTACTTCTTGAGCCTATAACTTGCGCCAAAGTTTCCAACTCTTTTTCTAGTGTGCCATGTTCTGTAACAGCTTCATTGACTGCAATTGCTAATACCATCAGTAGCGTGGTAGCACTGCTGGTAATCATCATCATTGCGATGAGTTTTATTTTGATTGGAAGGTTTGGTAACCAAGCCATCAGCGATTGGCTCCTGGTACTTGTCCATTCACTATTTTAGCTAACTCAATCAATTTTGAACTGATCTCAAGGCCAGCACGGGTAATAGCGCCAGGGTTAAGTTGAAATTGAATTTGCTGATCTATATTAATCAGAGTGATCATTCCACCCTTTTGGGAAAACCCCTCAATATCGCTGACGGTCAATATAGGTTTGTCTCGTAAAGCGGATAGGATGGGTTGCTGGCGAGTTTTTTCCGATTGACTGACATAGAGAATATGGCACTCATCTAAAGCATCATTCGACAGCAAACCACTTCTATATATCATTATTCGCAGTTTCCGCCCTTTAACAATCGCTGCCTCAATAGTTTCAAGTGCGGCTTGAGTAAATGGGTTTTTTCCGAGTATGCAAAATCCAAGAGTAGAGTTGCCGTCATTCAACTTGGTTTTAGGCCATTCAGTAAATTTTCCAAATTTGAAACTATAAATGGCCTTGAGAATATCTTCTTCTATGTCATCAACATTGGCGGCTAAAATTGATAACGGCAGCAACAAAACTACAAGACTTAAAATAATTAATAACCATGAGGAAATTTCTTTAGGCTTGTTCACGCGGCGATTAATCGATCAAAATTGCCACTTCATTTGGGCGTAAAAACTACGTTCAACTTGAGTTGGAAAAGTATGCAGCTCATTCAGATATTCCAAATGTTCTTTATCAGTAAGATTCCGGCCTATTAAGGCCAACTCGACATTGTTATGAACATGCCAGCCTAAACGGATATCCAGTGCGACATAGCTGTTGACCGATGGTAATTGTGCTGCGTTGAAAACTGCAATATCAGAAATGCCTCCCACATAGCGCACCCAAATATCTAATTCTGTGTTGTATGCTAAATCGAACGAACTGCGCAGCGAAGCTTGATGCTCTGGACTACGTTTATCACCTACAGGGAACGCCATGCCTGTTGCAGTATTTAGAGAGATTTCTTGCTCATAATCCATTTGTAAATAGGTATAAGCCAATTGTAGTCGCATCCAATCCAATGGTCGCCAGTCCACCGCCACTTCAACACCCCAGGTTTGCGCTTGCTCGCCATTAATAATGCGCAGAGGGATCTTACCTGGTTCGGTTATTGTTCCGAGCTTAGTAAATATCAAGTCATCATATTTGTTATAATAAGCGACTATATCGAAGGAAAATAGATCACCGAGCCAGGCACGATAACCTAGTTCGTAGCTCAACACCTGTTCCGATTTAAAATCCGAATTGCCCTGTAATTCTACTATACTCTGAAATTGCGGGATGGCGGCAATATTGACTTTAGATTCTTTTTCTCCCCGAGAAGGTGTTCGTGTCGCTTTAGAAAATGCAGCCCACAAACGCTGATTACGAGAGGCATTCCACATTAGCCTAAGGCTAGGCTGGTATTCGAAACCACTCAGCGTGTGATACTCAAATTTGCTGCCTATAGTCAAAGTCACAAGATCATCAAACAAACTGATTTTATCTTGTAAAAAAGCACTGAATAAGTGCAAGTTGCGCTTGGCAGGAGAAACACTAACGAGTTGGGCATTCCCAAATTTCTCGTTATGCAGTCGATAACCCACACCCCAGGTAAACTCATGGGCTTTAGCAAGCGCCAATTCATGCTGAAAATCAAAATCTATGGTATTCAGGGTCTCATTTTGAAAAGTATCGTTTCTTCGAAAGTGTTCATAATAAATTTGAGTTGAGGTGCGTGATGCCAACGAATGGGTATAATCCCACCGTGCCAGCAAACTACCACCATGCGCATCAGCTGTTTCAAGAACCCGTTCCCCACCGCTTGGCGCTGTTATCGATGGAACAATAAAATTTTGATTAATATCACCATTGTAAACATCTCCCTGGACCATGAAAGTATTCTCAGCTGACGGTGTCCAATCCAACCGAAAGCCGCCACGACCCATATCCCAGTTATCCTCGGCATCATCGCCATGTCGATCAACAAAACCATCATGTCTGAAATATTTACCATAAACACGGTAGTAGCCGTGTTTGTTAAATTGATTACCATACCGTACAGCGGCACTCTGGTATTCGTTCCCCGCAGTTACTGAAACTAGTTTCCCATTAGTTTCCGATGCATTTTTTGTGATTACATTAATGATACCGTTAACAGCATTAGCCCCCCAAACGCTAGCGCCAGGCCCACGAATCACCTCAATGCGGTCAACGTCTTCAAGTAATACATCCTGTATTTCCCAATAAACGCCAGAGAAAGTTGGCGTGTAAACAGTTCGACCATCGATAAGCACCAATAGTTTGTTGGCAATACGCCCATTAAATCCGCGTGCAGAAATGGCCCATTTGTTGGCATCGACTCTGGCAACTTGAAGCCCCGGTACCATGCGTAAAGCTTCTGGAATATTGGTAGCACCTGAACGACGTATATCATTTTGGTGGATGACAAAAACCGCGGCGGCGGTATCAGAAAAGGTTTGTTCCGTTTTGGAGGCAGTGATGACTTTTCGGCTCATCAACTCTTCGATGCTTAGATCTGTTAATTCAGCCTCAGCTGCTACCTGAGTGCTGGATGCCCAAATTGTTATAGCAATCAAGCTGGTGAATACAAGATTCCATTTCTTAAGGTGTAGCAAAGCAAATATTTTGTATTGCCTGAGGTCATACATGGTTCCTCCGGTCTAAGGTTTTATACGGTTTCATCTTAGCATTGTTCAATAAAGATACAAACCGATGCTTATACTCTTAAGACTCTTTAGTAATATCTTCTCTAGAAATCTTTTTAGGTTTTCAAGATTTTATTAACAAGTACATTCATGTTCCTTCATATTTACTCATCATAAATTCATTTTTCTTGTAAGTAGTTTCATTGTTAGATGAGTAAAGTAATACCTAAGCTACATACAAATGTAGCGATAATCATTTGATTGTAGGTGTTCTTTACACACAATTGAATATTTTTTTAAAACATCTGGAGAAATCATTATGTATCAAGATAGATATTACTTATCAAATTCATACAAACAGAATATAGGGTTATCAGATATTGAAAGCAAAAGAAAATACGGAATTCTAGATTCAGTATTGCTATTCTTGCTTACTCTAGCGATAGTTTTCCCGTTCATGGCCCTTGCAGGGAAGTCTACCAACAACTTCGTAGTTAAAGGTGGAGAGATACGGACGGTAGTACCTTTCGCTGTTATTGAACTTGATAACGGCGATAAGATTTCATTCGTTGGTATCCTGAACGAACGCAACTTAACAGAAGGTGTGCTCGTGACGGAGAAGCGTTCGGCCAATCGTGGCTCCATACGGTCGGTTGAAGGACTGGGTGACGCGAATCCACTAGAGATTTTTAATGCACTGGCGAAGGCAAACCATCGTGTCCCGAAAGTTTTGGTTAATCTTTACCGCGATAGATCATCACACAGCCAGAAAGGTTGGGCACGGGGCCTGATAATAAAGACAGGTCCCTCCTACGGGTCCTCCTGTCCAACCGCAGGCTACTGGGGCGATGACATGGACTATTATGCTGACGCCTTTAATCATAACAATCCATTCAAAAGTACGTGGAACGGACCAACCTCAAAACCGCAGCATTGGAAAACTATTGCCGGCAATGGCCTGGGGGGTCTGCAGAACAAAGAGCTAAACGGCCAAGCGAATGACGTTACCGCGTTTTATAGCTCGGTTCTATACTGCAATGAGGACTACGAGAATGCATCCACATTCAATGGTCTA
>JAUXDP010000006.1 GCA_030618325.1 Methylococcaceae bacterium
ACCGCCGAAGGGTTTGTGAGGCGATATTGAACACCGGTGCCATCCCTGCCTTTCACAATGACGTTACGGATATCGATACGTTAGTGAATCAGGGGCTGACTGTCGAACATGCAAGAGATTACGCCATTGTGGGCTGCGTAGAACTCGCCGGCACAGGGCGAGATTATGTTGCGTCGGGCTCTATCATGCTTAACATGAGTTCGGCCATGGAGATGACCCTGTTAAATGGCAAGCGGCAGCTCACCGGTGATGAGCAAGTCGGCCCTGAAACCGGCGATCCAGCCACCTTTAGCTCATTCAACGAATTTTGGGCAGCGTTCAAGGTTCAACTAAAGTGGCAGATTGAACAGGCGATCCAGATGAATGAATATTTCGGCAAGGCTTATCAGGAAATTCTGCCAACCCCCCTGTTGTCGGCCTTTTTTGAAGGCTGTATGGAAAGTGGCGAAGACCTTATCCAGGGAGGAGCCCTCTATAACTCTTCTGGTGCCAGCCATGTAGCTTTTCCCGATGTCTGTGATTCCTTGAATGCTATCGAGTATGCGGTATTCAATCAGAATAAATTAACGATGCCGGAGATGATCGCCGCGGTCAAATCGAACTTCGAGCCACCCTTCGATAAATACCTGCCCTATCTGAAAAACCAGGTTCCAAAATTTGGTGAGGAACACCCGATCGCATTGAAGAATTCCCGTAATCTGGTCAAATTTATGTATGACCTCTACCAGAGTCATACAAATTATAGGGGTGGCCCTTACCGGCCTGCCTATTGGACCATGACCACCCACGCGGGTCAGGGGAAGATGGCTGGGGCCCTACCCAACGGCAGAAAGGCGCAAGAAGTCTTCTCTAGTGGTATTACACCAGCCTCTCAGGCCGCGCAGGACTTGGTCGGTGCGTATAACTCCGTTGCTTCCATACCAGCCCGATTCATACCCGGAGGAGAAGCGTTGAATATTAAATACACCCCACCTTTGAGTGGGGAAGACCGTGAGGCCTACCTGGAACGGTTCGGTGATTTGGTCGAGGGATATTTCCGCCAGGGTGGCCTTCAGGTTCAGTACAATATCAATTCTTACGAGACCTTTATCGACGCAAAAAAACACCCGGATAAATATCCTGAACTAATCGTCAGAGTCTCTGGATATTCCGCCTACTTCAAGGATCTGAGCGACCATATGAAAGACGAATTGATCACTCGGACCCAATATGACTTGATAGGTGGCGGTGCGGTTCCTCTACCAGAATCTTGGAAAGGAGCCTAACTATGTCCTCCATTGCCGAATCCCCTCAGAATTTACTCCTGGGTCAGCACCTGAAGATGATTAAGACCTGTGTCGAATCGGGCTTACTGGATAAATTTCTAGAGACCCTGCTGAACGCCATGAGTATATTCTTCCTGTTGGATTGGGACTTCAGGCGAAATATTGAAAATTTCAATGGCCGCTATGTATTCAAGAGCCGGGATGGGAGCATTGTGACATCAACCATCTTTGCCGATGGCATAATGGAGGTGCTGGACTATGAGATCGATGATTCGGATATCACGATAACCTTCAAGGATGGTAAAACGCTGATGGAGTTTCTTTTTGACCGGAACCCCGATGTAATCAATTCCATCCTTAACAACGAGATTACTTACGAAGGCAACCTGACCTACATGTTCAAATTCGCCTACATGGCAAAACATCTTCAACTCTTGTTCGAACTTTAGCTACACTTGTCGACTTGTATCAGCAGCTTTCGATGACTCAGCAGCCTTTAATTTTCGATATTGCACGAGGTTCAACTGTCGATGGTCCTGGCTTGCGAACAATCGTTTTTATTAAAGGTTGTCCTCTCCGATGTATTTGGTGTCATAACCCAGAGAGTCAGTCCCTCTCCCAGGAGATCTTCAGTTATCCCGAGCGATGCAACCAGTGTGGAAATTGTTTGAGCGCGTGTCAGGAGCAAGCCATCGACCTTTCTACCAAAGAAATAATCGTCAGAGACAATTGCACAGCTTGTGGCGCCTGTGTAGACATGTGCGATACCTTGGCCTTGCAACGCGTCGGCCGATACTATGAGCCGGATGAGTTGGTAGAATTGTTGTTGCGGGACCGCACTTTCTACGATGTGTCCGGTGGAGGGGTCACCTTCTCTGGCGGTGAGCCACTTGCCTGGATGCATTACTTATCCCCTATTCTCAGACAATTAAAAAATGAGGGTGTCCACATCACCATCGAGACCTGTGGGTACTTTGAATATGAACTGTTTAAAAAGGAGATTCTTCCCAATACGGACCTTATCTATTTCGATATCAAGTTGGTCGATACCAAGGAACATGAACGATACACGGGTAAAGGTAATGAGCTCATTCTATCGAACCTCGAAATGCTGTTGACTGAACAGGATATTTCCATCATCCCACGCATACCGCTAATACCTGGAATAACAGCGACAACCCATAACTTAGCATTGATCGCCAAGCTATTCCATAGCCTGGGCATCTCGGACTACCGTCTTTTATCCTACAACCCCTTTGGGCTGGATAAATGGCGTAGATTGGGAAAGAAGTCACACATGGTGACTCCTGATAAATATTCTCTTCTAGCGGATGAGAAAAAGATAAAAACCCAATTTAGAAATTTATTATGGAAAATGAGATCAAGTAGTCAGCCAACTTGAACTTTATAAGCCACGCTCTTTCTATTTCGCTTATGAGCGGCTAACTTTGTTGTACTGATAGTGTCAACGGGCTTGACTCCCTTGCTCTTTTTGGCTCTGCGAGCCGCTAATGAGGTGCCCCAGGCATTCAGCTATTATTCGTCTCGTCCCACAATATCGGGAATGCATTTCGTACACGGTCGATATCTTCCTGATCTACATTTTTCCCCCGTAATGTAACGAGTAGTGCGTAAATGTCTTGGATACTGACATTGAAGGTTCGCTTGGGGTCTGAGCTTAGAGATTTAGACAGGTGCTTAATGGTCTTTTGGATCGGCAATGGTTTAGCAACTGACCGCGCGGGCTTTGACAGTTCCTTCTCAATAATCTCTTTTTCGTTTCCGGCTGGCGCCTTTAAGGTCTTACGAAGTATTTCCTTAGCTCGTGTCCAGGAAAGCTCTCCGCTGGCCAATTTCTCGCGCATCGATTCTGTGGTCAGCGGAGCGTAGCGGATAATGTCATCGATCCAGCTGACGCTTTTGTCAAAGAATTCGGCTATGCGGTCTCTGGACCAATTGGCATTGTTGAGATAGATTACAGTCTGGAAATAATCCGTTATTTTTGTGTCGACGCGGTCGGAATTCAGCTTGAGATTGAGAGCCTTGATCTCGTCAGGATCACCAGTAACAAGCCGTACGTCGACCCGGTCGAAATATCCGGGATTTGATTGGCGAATACCTTGAATCGCCTCCATTCGATGGAATCCACCTACCAGGTAGTATTCTTTGTTGTTGCGTTCCCACACTACGAGCGGTTCAAACAATCCGTTGGCGACGATATCTCTCTCGAGGTGCGCGACCTTGGCCCGGTCAAGGTCTCGGTGATTGGTCAGTGTATGGTGGAATTCAATTTGTTCGATTGATAAATATTCGTACCGTTTGGTGGCCAGCATTATTTGTTCTCTTAATAGGGAAGAAATGTCAAGATGAAAATAAAGGAATCCTCGATATAAATAAAAAATTTATACACTTAATTTAGATACAGATTATAACTTATTTTACCTTGCTACTATTAAAACAACATGAGAATACCCAGGATTCAGGGAGGAAACAGAGACTAGTGAGTCGTTCAAGTTAATAATAGGAGACGTCTAAATTTAATTGAGCATTAAGAGTTCTTAGTTTTTTAGTTTCTTGTATCTTTTTCATGTCTACTGTCCGGCCTTGTGCTTTCCTGTTTCTTCGAACCGCAAACATACATTACAGGGAGTAAGCATTTTTTAATGATGAGCAACTGGTCCCTAAAGGTTCAAATTCAAGATTTGGAATAATCCCGAAAATCAATTTCCGGAAAAATATTGTCCATTACTTCCAGTGCCACTAACCTACGTTCATCAATAGTGTTGTTACGAATCATATTGTGTAAATAATTGAATCTGGCCAAATAATCAACTACTCTTTTTTTTGCGTATTCTATGGTTGTACCTGATTTTATTATGAACGGCCAGTCCGAAGACTGGGCGAGTAAAAGCGAACGAGTAGCTTGATTTAAAGCCCTTTCCATTATTGAATTTTTTTGCACAGCGTAATAATCTACAGCCAGTTTTTCCATTGTTGTGCCTGCCTGGTGAAGCACCGGATAAATCCAGTCGTTTTCTTCATTAATCCAATAGCTGGAATAACCTTGATCACCCCAAGTTGAAGCCGAAGGAGTAGCTACTTGATGCGTTGTAATTTGCTGTAAATAATCAGAACAACTAACGGTTTTGACTGTGCTAGATAGTTCGTTCGCATAGCGTAGTACATATTCAAGCCAGATGGGGCCTTCAAACCACCAATGTCCAAACAGTTCAGCATCATAAGGAGAGACTATGATGGGTGGCCTGTCCATTGTTTCCGATAATCTGGCTATTTGATCTTGGCGTTTGTTAATAAAATCTCTTGCGTGTGATTGTACTTTTTCATACGCCCATCTGGGTTGGTAGATTTGTTTAGGTAGATCCTTACCTGTTACCCGATGATATTTAATCCCAGTATTGATACGAATATTTCCCTCAAGTATGTAAGGGGCGATATATTCCAGGTCAAGATCGTAACCTATATCACTATAATATTCTCGGTAATCATAATCCCCAGGATAACCTTCATGAGAACTCCAAACCTGGCGAGAAGATTCTGGGTCCCGGGCAAAAACGGTCACGCCATTACCACAATCAAGTGCTGCATGTACACCGTTTATAGGTTGTTGACTGGCATTTAAAACTCCATGCGTATCAGCAAAAAAATACTTGATTCCAGCATTCTTAAGCGGGACTTCCAAACCAGGGTAATAACCACATTCAGGCAACCAGAACCCGGATGGAGAAAAACCTAAATTACTCTTAAATGTTTCAATGCCAACATTGATTTGATTACGAACAGCCGCCTCACTAATATTTAATAATGGCAGAAAACCATGCGTTGCAGCGCAGGTAATTAGTTCCAGGTTGCCGGCTAAATGGTGTTTTTTGAAGGCCGATAAAATATCGCTATGATACTGATTCTGAAATATTTTAAGAGTATCAAGAAAAAATCTACGGTAACACCGGGCTAATTTTTGATAGCCACGTGTTTTTCGTGTTCTAACAATTTCCTTTTCAGATAGTTCAATGAGTTTATGAAGGTGTTTCAGATACCGGGCTTGTAATAATTCATCACGTAACATTGAGATCAACGTTGGTGATAAAGACAAGGTTAGTCGGTAGTCTACCCTATCCCCTTGTAAGCGATCCAGAACCCTGATTAAAGGAATATAGCACTCAGTAATGGCTTCAAACAACCAGTTTTCTTCAAAAAAGCTGTCGTATTCCGGGTGTCTGACATAAGGAAGGTGTCCATGGAGAACAATGCCGAGAAATCCTTTTTCCATAGCAACTATTGGTTTATTCCCAGGCCTGAATCATTATTTAGATTTACGGGAGGTGATGTTACAGCTGGATTATGATCTGAATTCATAGGTGTATCCATACTTTCAACATACAAATTATCCTTCATAATAAAATCGTTTAATACAATATCAGTACCTTCAGCTAGTGAGCTTCCATCCCCTGTTTCATGCTGGTTTGATTTATTGGCAGTTTTGACGGTCTCGTTTTCTAACGCTGCTTCGCTCCGAGGGACATGAATGATATTGGAATAGGCATAAGCTGCAAAGCTGTCATCAACATAATGTTTACCTATTACAGCTGAATAAAAAGCATGATCATCCGGCACTGCTACTTTTTGCTGATGTTTAGTACGATTGACTGTAACGTCAAACCATTGCTTTGTATTATAAAAACTAGAGCTTTGATTAGGCTGATAGTAAATCCTTAGGATTAACTGAAAGTTCGTATGATCATTAGGTTTGCTTGTTAAATTATTTCTTCCCAGATTCCAATACGCATAGATATGAAATGGATCAACGGGTAAAAGCACCAGTTCAGGTAAAGCTGAACAAGCGCTCGGGGCAAATTCTTGGCTAATTCTTTGGCTAATTTCAAGTAGTTCTCGCTGCGATAGCCTTATTTGGGGATTATATCCCGATTGCCAGAATTTCATGCCCTGTCCGTTATTATAATTATCCACACATGAAAGAGGCCTGTGCGCTAACTTTAAGACTGTAACCCTGACAACGAAATTTTGCAAGACTATTTCTATTGGGTGTGTCCAACTAGTCCTATAAGGAATGGAAAATAAATAACTCATACATTCTTACTTGCTTTTTTGTCCGTCTTGATCCGTGTAGCAACAGTTACGTAGCCAGCTATGCGCCTGTTGCTACACGGATCAAGACAAACAAAAACTCTGCGTGATAATGTACAATTTATTTATTTTCCATTCCTAAGGGTATAATCAAAACAAGGATCTGCAAAGCGTAATCTGCCATCTCAGAATAGGTGTTTCTTTAGAGGTATAGAAATGACACTTGATGTTTATTTATCAGTTTTTACCCTGATGTTAATCTCCCTTGGAATTAATGTCCTTTCCCTGAAAACACGCATACCCTACACAGTACTCCTGGTTATTGCAGGATCTTTACTGGTTCCGCTTTCTGGTATAGACGCTTTTTCATTTGTAACCAGCTTTCAATTGACGCCGGAGTTGTTGTTTTTTGTTTTTCTACCCATTCTAATTTTCGAATCAGCTTATAACATCAACATTCGTAACATCAAGGAAAATAAGTACACCATTAGTATATTGGCGGTTGTAGGTTTACTGATTTCAACCTTTTTTATCGGATTTGTAGGCCAGTGGGCTTTCCAGCTGCTTGGCTTTGATATACCCCTGCTTGTCACTTTATTATTTGGTGCAGTCATTTCTGCTACTGACCCTGTTGCCGTTTTGGCATTATTTAAGGAATATGGCACGCCACATCGCCTAACCTTGATTTTTGAAGGTGAAAGTCTATTTAACGACGGAACAGCATTCGCAATATTTCTTCTCTTATTGGATATTATGCTGCATGGCTATAACGGTGCTCCAACCATTTTACAGGGTGTTTTTTCATTCTTTATCATGATTTTGGGAGGTGCTCTGTTCGGTTTGGTGATGGGGCTTTTATTTTCAAAACTCATAGAATGGGTCAAAGGTCATGAGCATCTTGAAATCACGCTGACTTTATTAGTAGCGCATTTTACCTTTTTGTTAGCAGAGCTTATCTCTGAAAAATTAGTGATAAACGGCCAACACATTCATCTTTCTTCAATTATTGCCACGATGGTATCTTCCATAGTGATGGGGAATTATGGGCGCTTTAAGATGTCAGTTGGAGTCGAAGAATATATGGGTAAATTCTGGAATTATTTCACCTTTATTGCCAATTCACTGGTATTTATTTTAATGGGTTCATTATTTACCAGTCTATCTATCTCTTTAAAGATTGCCTTCCTGCCAATTCTGATGATGATTTTAGTGGTTGTCATCGCCAGAGCAGTATCTATTTACTTATCGATTGGAATTGCCAATCAAGTTAAATCAGAGGAAAGCATTCCCCTAAACTGGCAGCATTTACTTTCCTGGGGAAGTTTACGGGGGTCCCTGGCCGTAATTATGGTCTTGCTGATACCAGATGATCTTAGCCTTCCCAACTGGAACTACGAATTTTCAATCAAAGAATTTATCGTTGCGATCACTATCGGCAGTATATATTTCACACTGATGATTAAAGCGATGACTATTGGGAAGGTAATCCGCTGGTTAAAAATTGATGCTCTGCTACCACACGAACAAATGAGCTATTTCAAAAGTAAAGCGCTTATTTACCATACCTTGGATATTAGAATACAAAAACTTTTTGAGCATCATGACATCAATGAGGCTCAATACAAAACCTTTACTACTGAATATCAGAAACTGTACCAACAAGTTACTGAGCAGAGTAAGGATAAGACCAAAGATTCGAGCCATGTTGTTGAAAATATGCTGCGAATTTATACCTTAGCGCTGCAAAAAAGCGAATTAAAAGAAATGTTCAGGCGGGATGAAATCAATGAGAGTATCTACAAAAAAAACCGGCTCATTTTAGAAACACAAACAGAACGGGTTGAACAAGACCAAGCAAAACTAAAATCACTCAATGCCTATATTAATAGCTGGATAGGTCAGTCTAGCCATTTTCTTCGACGACTATTGTTTTTACCTGTTAATCAGACTGAATCACAAGAACTTTATCTTTATTATAGGACGCAATATAAACTCATCTGTAACGTACTCGACGAATTGGCTGTAATGGAAAATTCACCTTTAATCGAAATATTTGACGATCCAAAAGCCTTACAAAATGTAGTAAAGATTTATCAGGATTTAAAAAATAAAACCGTGCAGCAAATGAGGCATGAAATCCAGTCGAATAGAGATCTTTTGGATGACATGAATGAACAATCGGCAAAAGCCTTACTAGATATCACTTACACTGATACGTTAAAGGAATTACATGACCACGAAATTATTTCCAGCAAATTATATATATTGCTTAAGAAAGAAATGAATAAACCTGGAAAAATCAATTGAAAACGAAATGATGATACAACTGATTTTCCAGGTTAAATGATGCAAATTATTTAGTTTGAAATTACGGCTTTACCACTACTTCATCAAGATAAAAATCCTGACCTGTGCTAGGGCCATAAAAGAGCAATTCAATTTTATTTAACTTTCCGTGAGCTCCTGTCACTGTAAAAGTTTTATTTATTTTACTCCATTGACCACGCACTATTGATGCACTAGCCAAAGACTGAAGGTATAGTTTGCCACTTGCAGTAGTTAGCAGTAACGCTGCACGTATCGTACTTCTAGCCGAAGTCGAAGTTGCCAATGAAGCATAAGATGTCAGTCGATAAGTTTTGCCAACCTTTAACGGTACAGTCTGAACAGGACCAGCATAATAAGCTTTTCGCGCCGCAACTTTTAAACCATATTTACTTGTTACTTTAGTACCGGTTCGCCAAAAACTAGACTGCCCCCAAAAGTTTCTCCAGGAACCAAGAAAATCAAAATTCCCGTTAACAACAAGGTTTCCCTGCGCTTTTGGTTTTGGTGAGTCTTTAGGTGCTGCTCCTACAGTCGTACTTGCTACTTTTGTTGGGTAAAAGTCAGAAATTTGCTTGGCAACAGTATTTAAACTGGTAACAGCATCTGCTCCATCAGAACGATTTTTCGCAATGCCACAGGGTAAAGAATTACATTTGTTTTGACTAGGTGATGAAAATTGTTGAACTCTCACTGCTGAACCATAGGCCTGCGGATAAGCCATTGTTGTTGCGAAATTATTTTTCTTACCATGACCACGGCCCCATGGGTAAATCCCGCCCTGGCTACCTTGCACATAAGAATGTCCCAATCCCATATTGTGCCCAAGCTCATGAACAAAGGTTGGATTTCCGCAATTGACCGCCGAAACGCTATATCCTCCAGATTTTGCACCCCAATAAAACTTGCCATTAGTGCCCTGTGGTACATAGCCAATACCACATAAAAATCCTCCTCCTGTGCTCTTCCGAAGGGTAAGCAGTACCACTAAATCTGCTCCGTATTTTGTTCTCAAGTCTCCAATTTGCTTATTTCTTGCAAAGTTTTGAAGAGCAGTGCTAGAGACACTTCCAGTCCCAGAAATAGAAACTTTTCTCAGATGTACCAATCGAAGTTTGATATCTACATTGCTATTCCTGTACGTTTTATTGGCATATTCAATATAAGAAGCTGCTAAAGCAGGGATATCTTTACCCTGTGTTACTGTAGTGGCCTGAGACGGATAGACCACCATCACATCAACTGTCTTTTTAGCTGCGAAAGCGGGAGAAACCCAAAACAGCATGAATACCAGCATAGCTTGAAGTGAAGCTATAAATTTCATTGAAATACCCCTTTTATATAATTATTGTGTTTAAAAGAATTTGTAATCTTTAAGTTATTATTTATTCCATTTCTTGCTCATGATGATAGGGAACCGAATCATCGGTATTACTCATACGATTTGTATATTCTCGATCATCGATGACGGTGCCTTCACCTGTTTCATTATCAATATGGACTGTGTAAACTCCCTCAGCTGTAGATAAAACAACATTCGTCATTACCGCACCCTGAGTCATAATGAAATTGCTTTTTTCCTGCTCTTCATTTTGAATATCGCCTTTCCAGACTTTTACATTGCCGAGTTGATTTGAAGTCGATGTTATCTCACTTTGAAAAGATTCACCCAATTGCGGTATAAAAAAATCGAGTACCTGGCCTACTTGAAGTTGAGCTAGTACTTCTGGGCGTGTTTTAATCCGCTCCTCATGTTCAATAGTAGTATCTTCCTCAAATTTTTCAGACGTATCCATTTCCCACAGAGAGATAGATTGGTCTGGGTCAACTTTTGATCGTTGTTTTTCAACTTTATCTAAGGCGTCCAATTTAGTCTGAAGCAATTCTATATTTCCATCCTGAGTCGGTATAAAATTTATTTCAGCTGCTGTTAAAACATGATCTAGTGGTTTTTTGACTTGTTGTTTATCCAAATCTGGAATGCTCTGCTGTATTCCACTCTTGCCACCAACTTGTTTTTGATTGCTACCAAGCAACTGATTTTCTGATGCATTTTTTTCGGCAGCATTATTATCGTAGACAATAAAAAAAACACCAACCACAATACAAACAATTAAAATTGATGATAAAATTTTTGACATGCTATGTCACCCCCTTTTCGAAGCTATAAACAGCACCATACTATAAACACTCTTTCTTGATTTTAGCTTATGAATCGATAAATTGTTATACAAAGAGGAAAAAAGCCGGTCATAACGGAAAACGAATAAAAACCATCAGATATATATTGCATGGCACTGTTTTATCAGTATTTACTCTTTTTTATTATAACTATTAATAAAGCCATTCCTATTCGGCATTTTAATTTTAGTTAACGTTTTTTTATTCAAAACCTGGAGCTCGTCAACGATACCATTGAGAAAAAGCAAATAAGCAGTAACCGCATATAACTCATTATTACTCAAGATTCCCGGTGCATGTAGTGGCATGGAGCGACGGGTAAAATCAAAAATAGTCGTCGCATATGGCCAATACGTACCAATTACTTTATCAGGTGGGTCATCCGTGAGTGTATGCTGAGCACCAGCCAGCTCATCGGCGCTATCTCCGGTCCCGTCGATACCATGACACATCTGACAGTGTTTTTGATATACAATTTTTCCTTTTTTTGCACTACCACTTCCTTCAGGTAAACCTTTGCCATCCGGGAAAACATCTCTGTCCCATTTTTCAATCTGAGAATTTCTGGCTGGTTGCCCTAGATTAGGACTCTGTATTTTTTCTGCATATATATTATGTACATTCAAAAATACAAATAACAAAAGTATTAGCCTATTAGGTATAAACATGGCTAATCAACCCATCAGCTTGAATTTTCCAACTAACAACCGCATTATAATGAAAATATCCATTGGTTCCTCGTTGTTTTATAAGGGTTTCACGCTCAGGTTGTCGATATCCTGTTTCATCGGTTGCCCGGCTTTTGATGGTAACTTGGTCGCCCTGCCACTGCCAGGGAATCCGGAACCGAGTAAAGCATCTTGCCATTACTGGTTCCTGTAACTCCGCTTCTGCCCAAGTTTTTCCGCCATCAGCTGATACTTCTACTGTGGTAATTTTACCTCGCCCACTCCATGCCAAACCTGTGATTTGATACAATCCTGGCTTTGCCATTTTATATCCCAACGATGGGTTGGTAATCAATGACTTGGCATCCATGATAAAGCTAAATTGTCGAGCTTTTCCTGAAGGCAGCAATTCTGTATATTTTGAGGTTTCATTTCTGGTCATACTAGGTTGAGAGATCAGGTGCAAGCGTCGTAACCATTTCACATTTAATACACCCTCCCAGCCCGGCACGACCAGCCTTAAAGGATAGCCGTTTTCAGGGCGAATCCGCTCCCCATTCTGATAAAGTGCCACTATGCAATCATCCAATGCCTTATCGAGTGGAATACTAATATTCATTGCGGCAGCATCAGCACCCTCGGCAATCAGCCATGTAGCACTACTTTTGATTCCAGCTTCTTCAAGCAGTACATGTAGAGGAATACCGGTCCATTCGCTACAAGAAGCCATACCATGAAAATAGCCAACTTGAGTTTGAATGGGTATATTTCGCCAACCGGCATTGCTGTTGCCCCCACATTCGATAAAACAAAATATTGAACGCATGGGATAGCGAAGCAGGTTTTCAATAGAAAATATCAGAGGATTAGAAACTAAACCATGAACCATCAATTGATGTTGAGCTGGATCTATTTGAGGAACGCCATTGTGATGGCGTTCAAAGTGCAACCCATTCGGCGTTATCGTCCCTTCAAGATCATGGAGAGGGGCCCATGAAACACCATTACCTGGAGCCATGCTATTCCCCATGGCCCAACGGATAGTTTTATTTTCATGTAACGAAGGCTTTCCGTAATTGGAAAAAGGTTCTCCTGGCTTGAGCATCCAGGATGGCAATTGGGAATCGGTAGATTTTGCAAGAATTAATGGGGAAACAGCCGTTGCCGTAGAAAACACCAGTCCACGTGTTAAAAATAAGCGGCGATCGAGCAGACCGCCCCCAGCAACTGGAGTCAACACTTTATCCAAAACTCAAATCCCGCTCGGTAGACAATAAATCGTATTAAAATTTTGTACTGATCAACAAATAATGTAATCATTGTTTTCTTAGCAAAAAACTAGCATAGTCAGTCTAGATGACTTATAAATTATACTTATACACCACATCAGTGGCCACTTGAAGTATATTATTAAGCCCTGATCTGTCTCGCTTACTCAGATGTTATGGATACTTCTTACATATTAGAAAACTGCCTAAATGATACCTATTAGAGATACTGCCCCATGCCTAACCAAACCTTACGTAACATGGGGATTAATCATAATATGCACGAGTTTGTTTATTCTTCTGGAAATCTTGCCTGACCAAATTCATCGAGAAATTATTTATAAGTACGGCATGGTACCGATTCGATATTCAAAACCAGAATGGGCTGCAAATTTTGGTTTGTTACCCGATAACTATCTATCTTTTTTTACTAACTTATTTTTGCATGGAGGCTGGCTACACCTGATAGTTAATATGTGGTTTTTATGGATTTTTGCCGACAACATTGAAGATCGTATGGGTCACATCCGGTTTATTATTTTTTATTTACTGTGTGGTTTTTTCGCAACTGCTTTGCAATGGTTTTATGATCCTGACTTAGTGATACCCGTAGTTGGCGCATCGGGAGCAATAGCAGGGATACTGGCCGCTTACTTCTTCATATACCCCTTCGCCCGAATCATTATAATGATCCCTTTGCTTTTTTGGCCTTTCTACATTGAACTGCCTGCTATTGGTTTTTTGGGTGTCTGGGTTATTATTCAATTACACAAAGCAACTACCGCAGTAGTATTTGACAATATTAGCACCGATGTAGCATGGTGGGCACACCTCGGCGGCTTTATTGTTGGGGGCTTGATCCATCGATTCTTCTTATTAAAAAATCCGCCCAAAAAACATCAGGAACCCGAAAAAAACAGCTAACAAATATCAATAAAAAGAGGGTTTTTGTGTATAATTCTTAAAAAGAACATACGTCGTGGTTACAGGAAAAAATATAAATGAATAAAATTAATGTGAATGTTGCACTGGTAAGACTTCTACAGTTTGTCGTTTTTGTGGTTTTTACATTTATAGTGATGACATATTTTGGTGCTCTACTACTAATTCCATTGGATTTGATCCTTATCATTATCAAAATATTAGGTGCAGTCGGCTTAAACGGCATTTTAGCTACCGCTATTGCTGTTCCAGCTGTAGGGTATCTAGGATTAGTTGTTTATCAAACGCCAGGGTTAGTCAAATTACTGATAGATACTGGATTGGATCTAGTTAATACCGGAAAAGGACGAATTGAAGCATTCAATACCATTGCAGATCAATTAAAAGGAAAAGTTGCTGCAAAGGCTTAAAAATTTTAGTTAACCCTCGCGCACCGCTATGAAAGTCAAACACTAGCGGTGCCAAAGTAGTGTTCTGTTTAGAAATAGCATTTCAAATAATATTCCGTGTGCGATGCCTTATTTTTTGCAACTTGCTCTGCGTACCTTCAACAACTAACGTCCCTCCTTCAGCAGCGTAGGGCGGAAAAGTGATAACGCATTCCGCCATGAAAACCTCAAATCAATGGCAATTTCCACCACACCATAACGTCAGTGGTATATCCAACGTCCAATGTCGGATAACGTTGTCGCTAATCCGACCTACGGTTCCTATCTGATCTTCCTACTCATTCACTAATGTTGTTACTATATTTTTCTACCCTTTCAGTTGCAGGACTATCAATTCTTCCAGGTTAATGTGGCTAGGGCTAGTATCTCCATCTTGCCGGGCTAGATCGAGAAATTTTTTTGCGGATGTATAGTCGTGTTTAAGATAATTTAAAACAGAAAGCATAAAGGCGAGGTCAAGATTCGTACTTTTCTGCGGGAAAGGATACTTACTGATTAAATTATCAATTAGCTCACGAATTTTTTTATTGGGCTGGAGATGGCGCAAAGAATTTGGATCTGTTCTGAATGCGTCGGGGTCAGTTCTAAATGCCCTTCTCATTAGCTTTGTCGCTAAATCTAAATTTCCTAATGAAGCTGTGGAAAGAGCATATCCTGCTATTGGTAAACCAGATTTTGGAGCTTTTTCGGCCTCGTCGGCAAAATAGCTTAGCGCTATTTCATACTTACCCAGTTTGAGTGCCTGCCAGGCCTGTTTGCTAGAACCATTTCTCGGATAAACCTCCTGGGGCCCTGAGCCATTATCGACATACACTTTAATATTGTCAGGAACGGTAAACTCAAATGATAAAGGACTGTAGTGATAGCTCCGGTAATTTTCACCCGACCTATAGCTCCAATGTTCATAGTGCCGAGAAGAGGTATAACCCGAATAGCCATAGTGGCTTGAATGTGGGTGATGGTTTGAAAAACTGTGATGTGTGGTATGACTGTAATAGCTATCTCTAGCAAAGCATGAATCAGATATGATAAGGATAGTGCCTAGGCAGTAAAACGCCAACAATGCTTTAAAATCAAAATCTTTCATGTTGTTTTCCTCCGGATTTTGCACTTTACATTAGACATCAGGAAAATGAAAAATGCCTAATGAATAAAATGCCGAATTTCAAAGTCAAAGTGCTTTTTGTAACTTTGAAGATTACATGACATAAGCTTAATACTACCTGAACACAAGAGTATTTTTTTAGGTAAAAAAATAGCGCTTCAAATAATGCCCCGTGTATGATGCTTCATTGCTTGCAACTTGCTCTGGCGTACCTTCAGCTACTAACGTCCCTCCTCCATCACCTCCTTCAGGTCCCATATCAATTATCCAGTCAGCCGTCTTGATGACGTCCAGATTATGTTCAATGATAACGATGGTGTTCCCGTGGTCACGCAAGGTATGCAGTACGCTTAACAATTGTTTTATATCGTGAAAATGTAATCCTGTTGTTGGTTCATCCAGAATATATAAGGTTTGCCCTGTATCCCGCTTGGAAAGCTCTTTAGCCAATTTAACACGCTGCGCTTCCCCGCCCGATAATGTGATAGCATTCTGACCCAACGTGATATAACTTAACCCGACATCAACCAAAGTATCGAGCTTTCTGGAGAGAATTGGGATTGCACTGAAGAAATCGGCCGCTTCTTCCACCGTCATGTTCAGCACTTCATTAATGGTTTTACCCTTGTATCTAATTTCGAGGGTTTCCCGATTATATCGCTTGCCATTACAAATATCGCAGTGGACAAAAACATCTGGCAAAAAATGCATTTCAACCTTAATAACACCATCGCCTCTACACGCCTCACAACGACCACCTTTAACGTTAAAACTGAAACGCCCTGGTGTATAGCCTCTGGAGCGTGATTCTGGCGTAGCAGAAAACAACTCTCGAATGGGTGTAAAAAGCCCAGTATAGGTGGCTGGATTGGAGCGAGGTGTACGGCCGATGGGACTTTGGTTAATATCAACCACTTTATCGAAATGATCCAGGTTATCAATTCCGTCACAAGGTGCAGGTACGGCACTGGCACGATTTATCAGTCTCGCAGCATGGCGATATAACGTGTCATTGATCAAGGTTGATTTTCCGGAACCAGAAACCCCAGTCACGCAAGTAAATAAACCGACAGGAATTGATACATCAATATTTTTCAGATTATTTCCATGCGCATTTCGGATGGTGGCCCGTTTTTTTGGATCATATGCAGTCAAGGACTCAGGGATCATGATCTGCTGTTTGCCAGACAAATATTGACCCGTCAGAGAATTTTCGTTTGCCATGATTTCATCTGGAGTCCCTTGCGCAACAATATGTCCACCATGAGCCCCTGCTCCAGGCCCTATATCCACAACATGCTGTGCAGCATGAATAGCATCTTCATCATGTTCAACAACAATGACAGTGTTGCCAAGGTCGCGAAGTTTGAACAAGGTATTCAGTAATCGCTGGTTATCCCTCTGATGCAAGCCGATTGATGGTTCATCAAGTACGTACATGACCCCAACTAATCCTGCACCAATTTGACTGGCTAAGCGTATCCGTTGCGCTTCACCTCCAGACAAGGAATCAGCACTTCGATTCAGTGTTAAATAATCAAGCCCAACATTAACCAAAAACTCCAAGCGCTCTTTAATTTCTTTTACAATTTTATCGGCAACTTCCCCTCGTTTTCCTGGTAGATTTAACTGCTCAAAAAAAGCTAACGACTTTCGAATGGGCAATGCGGTAATATTGTGAAGTGGCAGGTCATCAATAAACACGTTACGTGCTGCCGTATTTAGCCGGGAACCATCACAGCTGGAACAAACCTTTTTTGATAAATACTTGGCCAACTCCTCCCGAACCATTTGTGAATCCGTTTCCCGATACCGCCGCTCCATATTGACAATAATGCCTTCAAAACTATGCCGTTTTTTCTTGGTTTTGCCGGTACTGGTCAGAAATTTAAAATCAATGGCCTTACGACCGCTTCCGTATAGAAGAATGGATTGAATATCCTCATCCAATTCTGAAAAGGGAACTTCGGGATCAAAGCCATAATGTTCGGCTAGAGAACAAATAATCTGAAAATAATAAGCATTGCGGCGATCCCAGCCACGAATTGCACCACCCGCCAAACTAATATCTGGATTATGCACCACCAATTCTTGATCGAAATGCTGTTTTACACCCAAGCCATCACAACTTGAACAAGCTCCTTTAGGATTATTAAAGGAAAATATTCGAGGCTCAAGTTCAGTAAGACTATAGCCACATAAAGAACAGGCATAACGTTCAGAAAATACCAGTTCGGTTTCATCCTCCAATGAAGCAGCTATTGCAATGCCATCAGCTGTACGTAGGGCTGTTTCAAATGACTCGGCTAATCTCAAACTGATATCATCACGGATTTTAAAACGATCTACAATGACCTCAATAGTATGTTTCTTTTTTAAATCTAGCGAAGGTGGCTCATCCAGATCGTACACCTCGCCATCAATACGGGCACGGATAAACCCCTGGCTACGTAAATCATCCAGTAACTGCAAATGTTCACCCTTACGGTCATTAACGACCGGGGCTAATAACATCCAACGCTGATTTGGTTCTTGGGATAAAACCAGATCAACCATTTGGCTTACGGTTTGTGCTTCCAATGAAGTTTGATGTTCCGGGCAACGCGGCGTACCGGCCCGAGCATACATCAACCGTAAATAATCATAGATTTCAGTGATCGTGCCGACCGTTGAGCGAGGATTATGAGACGTAGATTTTTGCTCAATGGAAATAGCCGGAGAAAGCCCTTCTATATGATCAACATCTGGCTTCTCCATTAACGATAAGAACTGCCGGGCATAGGCAGACAGCGATTCTACATAACGCCTTTGACCTTCTGCATAGATCGTATCAAACGCTAAAGAGGATTTCCCTGAGCCGGAAAGACCGGTTATTACAATAAGTGCATTGCGCGGTAAATCAAGATCGATATTTTTTAAATTATGGGTTCTCGCGCCACGAATACTGATGGTATCCATTTATAAAACTTCCGGTTATCTGAACAACCGGATAATATACTTCTAAAAGCACCTTATTGGCTAATAAAGTTTATGATGAAAACTCGTTTTAGCTAATTATTTTGTTTTTTGGGTTCTTCAGATAAAAAAAACCAATATTAAATGCCTCTTTTTTTCGGGAAGGGTGAAAACTTGTTACTACTATTGCCAGTTATTGAAATTGGATAAGGTTAGCATATTTGATTATGTTGCCAAAAGACCTGCCCCCGCCATTCGATTGTTGTTGAGGTGATGTTACATGACGCTATGGCGGAATGCGCTTCGCTTTACCGCCCTTGAGCTACGAGCTGAATTCTACCAGGTAGAGGGTCTTCCGGTTCTAGTCGCACGGCTTGTTAGCAGTTTGTCGAATTTTTTTGATAAATCCATCATCTAGATTCTCCAGCCCGAGGCAATTACCGGCATTTCTGTGAGCTAACAACGCCGAGGAAAACGCCTGAAGAAAAGGGCATGTAAAGGATATCCCCCTGTGATTAAAAATTCCTTTGGCAACCCAAACATCTTGACAAGCCAGATCAACCAAAAAGGCTTTTTGAAGGCTCTGATACTTTTGACTATCATTGGTGACATGTAAGCCATTGAAAACCAACAAATCCTTCAAAACACCATCTTGAACATATATATTCTCTCCGGTGCTATTCTCGAATGATGTAAAATGGCCAAGTCGGGCTTGGAGTTCTTTTAAAATCTGAGTTTGCAATTTTTTATCTGTTTCGTCTGTCAATTTTTTTGCAATCGCTTCATTTTTTTCTTGAACAAAAGGGCCGAATTTCACATCCTTCAATTGAGCTAATGAGAGCTTTGCCATTTTAAGATCAGCGCCCTGAAGGTTTGCCTTTACTAAATCCACACCCCGAAGATCTGCCTCCTTTAATTTCGCCCCTTGAAGATGTGCACCCCACAATGTTGCACCCCGGAGATCTGCGTCACTCAAATCCGCGCCCAGGAGATACGCGAATCCCAAATTCACCCCCCGGAGATCCTTCTCCTTTAGGTTTATACCATCAAGATGTGCATTCCATAAATTTATACCCTGAAGATCTGCCAATTTCAAATCTGCGCCCTGGAGTTTTGCCCACCTCAAATCCGTGCCCCGGAGGTTTGTATACGCCAAATTAACTCTCCGGAGATTTGCGTCTGACATATTCGCACCCTGGAGATTCGCCAGGAGCTCCCGCTAGTTCGCGCACTCAAAATTAATTCTCAAGTCAGATGATACAGGCAAACCGCACTCCTCCAGCATAAGCCTGGCAGCTATAATGATTTACTATGATGTTATTTTCTACCCTCATTCCCAATGCCTTCACTCTGAACACAGACCCTACACCTACGAGGTGTCTGGGATCAAACTTATTTTGGGTGGATGAAGATAAGACAAATACATGTCTTCCCACGTCCCGACCAGAAAATCGGTAAACTTGGCCCTGAGCTTTTCCCAGAAGCGGCTTCTGCTTTTGGCCTTGATCACGGCCTCCTTGAATAATTGGCAGCATAGCCCTTGAATCTGGTCAATCAGGAAGGCCAGCAGCATCAGGTAGGCCATGATGGTCGCCAGATGATTTTCACCGTGACCGAAGTTGTGTTCAAAATGGTAGCCTTGGTTTTTGAGGGTGTTAAAGGTTTCGTTTTCAATTCGCCATCGTGCGCGGGCTCCTCTCATGATAGTGTAAATGGTGGATGGGGTGAGTTCCAGATCGGTCACCCAGGTAAAGTGAATGACCTTGCCTTTGGGGGTTGTTTCCCAATATTCAAGGAAATTGACCTCGCAATCAAAATGGCTGTCATTTAACGGGACCCGATTGATGAATTTGAAACGGTGGTGATGTCCCTTCTCGTCAGTCAATTCATGCCATTGTACCGTCGAGTTTTCGACCCAGTCGAACAGGAACGTGTGGTCTTTGGGTTTTGCTCCCAGGATAAATCGCATATCCAGCGACGTGAGTAATTGGATGTGAGGACCATTAGAGGCCAGTCCGTCCTCGATGACAATCAGCTTCAGGTGGGGGTGTTCGCGCCTTAAATCGGTGAGCAGGCGTTTAGACGCTTCTCGCTCACAGTCATTTTTCTTATTGCCATCCTGTTTCAGAATCGGCTCAGGCGCAAAGGGTAAGACGTGCGAATGATTGGGGTGAACCAGAGCGGCACCTAATAGCTGATGATAGTAGGTTTTTGAGCCATCACGATGATTCTTGATACAGCATTGTTCACAATGCACCTGATGGGAAGAGAAATACCCTGTGCCATCAACCGATAATAAATAATGATCGTCCATAAACTGAAACGGTGTCAGTTCATTGCCTCGCTGAAGCTGGGCAAATAATGTGCTAAACGTTTTACGAAGCAGGCGGGGCGGCATTTGATCCAGTCGTTCACGCAAGTAGGTATCGCAGGGGACGTTCCGGATACCGTAGAGTGACCGCAGGTTGTGCTGGATAATGTCATCAGCTCGGTCATTGTCAAACTTCAACAGTGAGGGATATTTGAGACTAAACAATGCCAGCCCGGACATGAGACAATCGGACATTGAAATCGTTGAGTCCTGGATAGTTTGCTTCGGTACTCGCTTGAATTGGTTCATGACCGTAGAAAGGAGGCCAGGTATGGATAGATGTTTTCGAAATCTGCTCAAAGGTTGAAGTAATTTGTGAGAAAGAATTTACAAGCCATTATTCCACAAATAGTTTACGATAAGAATTCTTATTGTGCCTTATATAGCAGCCTTGAAGAGGGTAGCGGGAATTGCTGGAGATTCGCCATCACTATATATGCATCCTGAAGATGAGCATTTTCAAAATCTGTATCCTGGAGTTTTGTTTCCCCCAATTGTGCATCCTGGAGATATGCCCACTTCAAATTCGCACCTTGAAGGTTGGCCCGATGCAGAATTGCGTTCTGGAGGTTAGTCCCATATAAAAAAGCCCTCTGGAGGCTCGTCGCATCCAATATAGCACCCTGGAGATTTGCGTCCCTCATATCCACTTTAGGAAGTAAAGACTCCGAAAAATCCGCAAACCGTAAATCACGACCTCTCAAATCCAATCCACGAATATTGGCCAAAACCACCTCAATTTCTTTCAGGTTGTCCGAATTACGCAGTTTCTGCTCCTCGGCAGGGGTGATTTTATTGGCGATAAGCAGCTTTTCATGCAATCTGAGATTTCGATGGAACGGCGATTCTTCCGTATCGAACAAACGCACTGTCCACCCCAGATCGTCCTCCCGATCTTTCTTGTGCACCCACCATGCGGTGGGCAGCTAGTCGGCCCAAAACCGCTGATTCACTTCTTCCGGCAAGGTCGCCAGTCCCCAGGAGAACACCAACAGCACAGCCGTAAGGCTGGTCATCACCAGCGCTTCCCCATAAGGCCAACCGCAGGAAAATCGCCGCCCCCGCCACCAGCGGAACAGCCACAGGATTTCACTTGCCTGACTGAACCAGGTTCTCAGGCGGCCATCTGGGCTTTGGATAATCGGCCAGAAAACCCACAGCAGCGCCAGGTCAATGCCGACGGCGGCACGCTGCCAGAACAGGATGGCCGGATCGTGAAAGGGCAGGAAACCAAGCTGGAGCAGAACCAGCACCGCTGGCGGCAACATTATGACAAGCACCCAAACAAGCGTTACTAGCAAGCTGCGGGTCAACCAACCGTGATGGTCCGCCGAAATCCAATGAACGAAGGGAAACGGAAACAGGCGGGTTTGCATAGATTCCCGATTTGCTCGTGGCAAACCTTCCAGTCGGTGTTTTTCAAGCGGTGCAGCATGGATGCCAGTAGATTGAGCTGCATCAGCAGGTTGAAATGGGTTATCAGAAAAAGGTAAGGCGCGAAAGCGTAAAAGCCCTTGATGGGCAGCTTGAGATTCAGCAGAGGCAAAGTGACTGGACTGATCCTGAGCAACATTTCGTCGGTGGTGGACCAGACGATAACTGAAATGTATAAGGCCAGCAACAAAAAGGTGATGTAGAAGTTGCGGACATGACGGGCCGAGTCGTTGGCAGTCTGCAGCAGGTTTTCCGTTATCTCCATGGCGGCTTGCCGTGTCTGTTCTGTTTTCAAGGCTTTGTCCTGCCGCCAGCGCAATAATCGTTCACTCATTCAAGCTGTTCCAATCTCATATATCGGTAGGAATATTATTGGATAGGAATTTTAACGCACTTTTTCCGGTTATGAGGAGGATTTGATGAAGAAAACCTCACTGGGAAATGGAAATTAGAACCGGGACAAGCAGGAACAGAACAGAATAGACCCTTGCACGAAAATCAACCCGATAAAGACGGGGATATTAAAGTTCACCTGCTTTTTCAAGATTCGAGATAAAACCCGTTGCAGCTAACTATCTTGTTTTTTTTGCTTCTTCTGATAAAAATAAACCCCAATACCGATAGCTACAATACTGAATAACACAATATTACCCTGTTTAACATATTCAATAATTGAATTGCCAAAATGATAATACAAGGAAAAAAACACCACCGTTGAAATGGTACAGGCTAATAAATCGGCAAGAGCAAACTTTTGAAAATCCATTTTTCCAAGACCTGCTGTCAAAAACAAGCCATTGCGAACACCAAAGGGTATAAACCGACCAATCAAAAGCGTCACAATTCCGTATCGTTCATAGAAATTATGAATTTTGTCGATTCTTTCCGGTGGCACCATGTTGGCAAAAAACTTGATTTCAAATAGCTTTGGGCCTAATTTTCGACCTAACGTATAACAAATCAAATCCGATAAATAGGCACCCATATAGACTGCTATAAATAGACGAACCAGGTGGTCAGGAAAATTACTGGCCAGAACGCCTGATATAAATAACATACCATCTTCGGAAACTGGAATATTAAAACCGGCCAGTAATAATGCTCCAAAAATAATCCAATGGGCATATTGAATATTAGCCTGGATAAATTGCAAAAGCTCTTCCATTGCGAATCCTTATAATTGTTAGTATTAGGAATTGATTATACCTTTCGTTGGCAATTCCAGCACTTTTTGTAGTATATTTTAAAAATTCCACTTCGATAGCGACTGATTAAATCACTGTTATTTTTGCTTGAAAATAAAAACATTAGTCTTCCTATGTTAAGCCTAACGTTAGTTCTACATTTCTTCTATAGTGCCGAGCTACTGGCACAATTCTCCCTGAATGAGTGCGAATCACAGTTGAACCATTGTCCATTCTTCTATATTCATCAACTAATTATTTCTAAAACATAATATCGGTTTACAGTCACACAGAGCATTGAGGCTTGCTAATTTATAGGAACAAATGTTCTGGCATAATTATGGAAAATCAACAGATAATAAATATTCATCCTGATGTAAAATCTGCTTAAAAAATTGCATTTAATAGCGTAAATAAATGACTCGCAAACAAACTTTTTTTCTAAGCTGTGCCAGTATATTAGCCACAATGCTTTGGTTTTTCTTAACAATATGGGCAGAACAAACCCATGCCATCGCCTGGACAGCAGCCATCACATTATTTACTGCTATTTTGTGGGTAACAGAAGCCATACCCATACCAGCGGCATCTTTAATTCCTTTTGCCCTGTTTCCCTTTGCTGGGGTACTCAGCCATAAGGAGGTTGCCTCCGCATTAGGGAGCCACGTTATCTTACTATTGATGGGTGGCTTTATGTTATCTAAATCATTAGAAAAAAGTGGTGTTCATAAACGACTGGCTGTGTACATGGTTAGGTTGGCAGGGGGAAATAGTGGTCGGCGCGTAGTGATTGGATTTATGCTAGCTTCTGCCTTTTTAAGTATGTGGGTTTCCAATACCGCAACTGTGTTAATGCTAATCCCTATCGCACTCGCTGTATTGCAAGATAGTGATGATGAGACGATGGGCGTTGCATTAATTTTAGGCATTGCCTATGCTGCAAGTTTAGGGGGTATAGGTACGCCAATTGGCACACCACCTAATATTATTTTTATTAGTGTTTATCAAGAAACAACAGGAAAAGAAATTGACTTCATTTCCTGGATGGGAACAACCATCCCTATTGTTATTATCGGCATCCCTCTTATGGCATTTTGGCTGACTCGAAATGTTTCAAGCAACCAAGGGTTTCATTTGCCTGAAATAGGCAACTGGCGCTCTGCAGAAAAACGAGTGTTAATAGTTTTCGGGTTAATAGCCACGGCATGGATAACACGAAGAATCTGGAGTGAATGGTTTAACTTAAGCACCGTTGGCGACAGCACTATCGCTCTATTAGGTGTGGTAATAATGTTCATGATACCTAATGGTGAAAAACATGACACACTACTAGATTGGCGCACAGCTAAAGACATACCCTGGGGTATGTTGTTATTGTTTGCAGGAGGTATAGCCATCGCCAAAGCATTTACCGCATCTGGGCTTAGCGAACAGCTAGGCAATACACTGACCAGTTTATCAACACTGCCTTTGTGGGCATTAATTTTATCACTGTGTCTATTTGTGACCTTTCTCACCGAAATCACTAGTAACACAGCAACAGCGACGTTACTAATGCCGGTATTAGCCGCAGCAGGCATGGCCATTGGAATAGATCCAAAACTGATAATGATACCCGCCGTAATTAGTGCCAGTTGTGCCTTCATGTTACCTGTGGCAACCGCACCCAATGCAATTGCCTATGGAACTGGGAAATTTCAAATGAGGGATATGGCAAGAGAGGGTTTTTTACTTAATATAGTCATCGCTTGTGTAGTGACTGTTGTTTGTTTTTTTATATTGGATTGATCAGAATTTTATGAATACACTTTATATTACCGGTGCTGGCGTCAGTGCTGAAAGTGGCATTCCAACCTTTAGAGGTAAGGATGGTTATTGGACAATTGGCAGAGATGGGGGGCGATAATATATGTGACATTAACACACCACTGAACCGCACGCTAAGAGCATTGGAACTATTACGTATTTCAAAAAACCCTCGGTTAAGTAATCGTAATATTCTGAATTCAGCTTATTATCTATCCAAAAACCAGTTGCCCACCAAAAATAGCCACTTGCTTACTCAATATTGCCACCCGTCCGAAACTAAAGGAATTTCAATATCGTTTCATTTAATCTGTACCAAGTAGAGGAAATATAAATATTATCGTGAGGTAGATATGCCAAGCATAGCGAAAGAGAGCGTTGAATTAAGGCTTCCAAGTGGCTTGAAGCTTCTGGATCGTGGGTTGCACATCGAAATCATCCAAAATTGGTGGAGATTGAACATCTTATTCGAGACGGGATTTGTTATCATCCTTTGAGATTATGGTTTAGTCGACCGCTTTGCTTCGATCATTCCACTATCTTACATTAAGCTATTTTTACTTGTGGCAGCATATATAAACGACTATGTTGTAGCGAGTCGGTTAAATAAAACACATATATTCGTAGGCTGATCACCCAGCATAAACCACTGCTGTGGCCTAGAAATAGAGAATTACCAGTATCTAACACCAAACATCCGGATGGAAAGAAAAACATCTCAACATTGAGCCTGCGACGGTTAAACGTGAGCTATAGTTCGCGCGGCCAAACAAGAATAAGATTAAATACAAAAAAACAAATGAGTTCCACAAAAAAAAGCCTACTTTCACAACTTGGCCCTGGCTTAATCTATGCTGGCGCGGCTGTTGGAGTATCACACCTGGTTCAATCCACCAAAGCCGGAGGAATGTTTGGTTTTGATCTTATCATTGCTATAGTGATCATCCATCTGGTTAAGTATCCTTTTTTTGAGTTTGGCCCGCGATATACTGCGGCGACGGGTCGCAATATTCTACATGGCTATAAACAGCTAGGGAGCTGGGCTGTCTGGGTTTATATTGCTATGACTTTAATGTCCATGTTAATTATCCAATCAGCAGTAACCGTAGTTACGGCAGGCCTACTAATAAACATTTTCCACCTGGAAACACTTGGAGGATTGGAACCCCAAAAAATTGCGGTACTCATAAGCTCGGGCTTACTTATCACTTGTTTTGCTTTATTAGCCAGTGGTCGTTATCAGCTCCTGGATAAACTGGTAAAAGTGATTATTCTGGTTTTATCCATTACTTCAGTATTGGCAGTCA
>JAUXDP010000233.1 GCA_030618325.1 Methylococcaceae bacterium
GCTCCCAAAACCGACGCTGCCATATATTACGCTCACCTTTACGTTGTCGGCTTTTAGAAATAATTTCACCTTTTTTAATTTGTCTGGAAAAGCGAGCTTTGATTAAAGACCAGCGCATAGGAAAATCATCATCACCCTCTGGTAAAGACCAGATACAATGTAAATGATCTGGCATAATAACAACCGCATCCATTTTAAAAGGATGATCTTGCTGAGTACGATTGAATGCCTCTCGTAATTTATTTACATGCTGAACGAGAAAGTTATTTCCTTGGCGATTCGCCAAATTGACCGTAAAAAAATAACAGCCGCCTTTAATTCTGGCGCGTTTGTAGGTTCGCATAAATTTTTCTTTTTTGGTGGTGGTTGGTGATGCTGGGATTACGCTATCGCTTCATCACCAGCCTACATTAATAAATCATTCCAATTCAATATAGACTATAAACCGTAGGCTGGGGTGTAGCGATAGCGTAACCCCAGCAAATCAACCCCTATCTATCAATCGATATTTTTGTAAACGGCTATTCGGTTTATCAGGCAACGTCATTTCAATCAAACCTGCTTGTAGCGCAGGGTGAAGATAACGCTCACGAAATGATTTTCGGTCTGATAAACCCAGCAAACTTTGTAACTGCTCCCGTGTCATTTCACCTTGTAACACTGCGAGTAGCTGTTTCACTTGGGGGGTAACTTGAGGGCTGACTTGGGGGGTATCTATTGCATGAATAGCATCCAGAATCATCTGCAACATAAATTCAATCAGCGGTGCAGAGTCTGTTAAATCTGTGCTTTTCTCCAATGCCGCGTAATACTCGGACTGATGCTGATACACCAGGCTTTCAACAGGAATATTGCTAAACAAAGGATTCCAGTGAGATAAAATCAGCGTTTGCCATAACCGCCCCATGCGACCATTGCCATCCGCGAAGGGGTGAATAAATTCAAACTCATAATGAAATACACAGCTGGCAATTAAAGGATGATCTTGGGTTTTTTGTAGCCACTCAAGTAAATCCTGCATTAACGGAGCCACTCGGTTGGCTGAAGGTGCCATGTGAATCACCTCGTCACCTGCCATCACGCTACACCAGCTTGACGGTAACTACCAGCATTATCAATCAGCCCCTTCATCAGCGTGTGATGAACGGCTAATAAATCCTGTTCGCTATGCGCTTGCCAATTAAGTGAGTGTTGATAAGCCAGGGTCGCGTTTTGTACTTCCAGAATTTCTCGTGGCGGTGCGATAACTCGTTTGCCATCTAAAATGGCTGTGATTTGTTGTTCTGTCAGGGTATTTCCTTCAATCGCCAGAGAGCCTTGAATCGTGCGTATTCGATTGATACGTCTTAGGCGTAATGCCTGTTCTGATTCCACCTGTGCCGATAAATAACCCACCGCTACACTTGCCTCAGCAATCAGGGTTAAGATTTTGCTGGTTATTTTGAAGGGTGGCTGGTAGTTAGGCATGGGATGTTTTCTCCGTACCTGCCGGGATTACGCTATCGCTCCATCCCAGCCTACATAATTTAATTTTACGACAAATGATGCAAATCAAAAAAACGTAGGCTGGGATGGAGCGATAGCGTAACCCCAGCAAATTGGACAGCAGATCATTATGCATTAGATAATCCTATTGCTGCTTTTTCTGCTTTTTCTGCTTTTTCTTTTGTAGTTGCAGGGTCTAGGGTTAGTTCGCCTGATAGGAGTTTTGGGAGTAGGGTGTCTCTAGTTTCAGCTAATGTCACTAGCTGTTGTTCTAGCTCTGCAATTTGCTTATTTATTGGCATTACAATAGCTTCATATAAAACACATAATTCAAATGAAGGTTTAGCGACCATAATTTCTTCTATTACTTGTTTTCTGAGTTCTGTTTGCCCCGTACTGCCAGCTCCACCAGCTTCAATAAAACTTTCCTTCGTTAACATTAAGCTTGCTAAATACGACTTTGTTATTAAATTTGTGTCTGCTCGAACAACTGTAACATGACTATCAAACACCATTGGTTTTGGTATGTATCGAACAGGTGCAAGGCGACCTAAAGTACCAACACCAGTTGAATTTATTAACACATCACCTTTCGCAACTTCTCTGCCATCTATTTTCCTTTTTAAAGGGTCATTTAATCTTGTTAATTCAAAATTTATTGTATGATTCCTAATACACTTTTGATTAATAACAGATATACCATTTTCTTCTATATATTTTGGCGAAATTCCTCTTCGTATTTCAGTAGTAATAGATTTCAAATTAACCAACCCCCATCCCTCAGGCACTTCCCCCAACTCAGATTCAACCAAAGCATCGGGGAATAAGGCGGTGCTGATTTTGAGTTGTTGTTGGGTTTCGGGGCTTAGTTGTTCAAGTTCTTGTAACGATTTACCGCTGATGGCGCACATGGCGGCGCGTTCCACAATAAGCTCCCTCTCACTCTGGGAGAGGGTTGGTGTGAGGGTGCGTTTGGCTTGTATTTTGGCTTTTACGGGTTCGAAATCGACAAACCAGGATTTAAAAATGGCCTGGGCGATGTGTTCGAGGGTTTGGTTGGTTTGGCGGTTTAGTTCGATTTTGTCGTCAAGCATTTTTAAGATTACTGCAGCTTTATTCTGATATTCAATCGATGGAAACTTTACCCATAGTTTTCTAATAGAATCAATTGTCAGTGCTTTTTGTGCTGATCCAATCATCACTGATGCTAAGGTGCCTTGGCCAATATCTGACTTAAACCAGTAAGCCAAGTAATCAGGATTAATATCACTAAATTCGCTAAACCAAAGTATATTCCCATCTTTGAAATAAAAATCTCCTTCATCTTGAACAACGTATGGTTGCCCAGATCTATTACCAACAGAGCTTATTAAAACATCGCCTTTCCTGGGAGAACCATGAGTTTCTTTTATTTCTTTATAACGAGCCTCAGAAATAAATAGATCGTAACCTGAAAATGTTCCAAATGATTTATCAATTACATCTTTCGAACGAAAAAAAGGAACACCATTTTCCACATACTCCTTTGCAAATATCCTCTTACTAGATTTTACAGAGCAGCGTTCACCTAATTGGAACTCTGGCCAATCAGCATTCATAACCCAACCCCGCCAAATTCTTTTTAATCTCCCCTTCCAACCGATCACTTTCTTCAAACTGCATTTTCAACTGCCCGGTCAACCGCGCCATTTTTTCAGCAAAGGGTTCGCCATCGTCTTCTTCTGCGGCTGCACCGACATAACGGCCTGGGGTGAGTACGTAGTCGTGTTTTTTTATTGCTTCCTGTTGTGCTGATTTGCAAAATCCTGGGATATCTTCGTAGGCTGGGGTGACGTTAGGAACCCCGGCATTGTCTTTGGTATCTGTTGGGGTTCGTTCCTCACCCCAGCCTACGATTCTTTCTTCACCCCAGCCTACGGTTTGCCAGTTGTGGAATGTTTCGGTTACTTTGTTTAAATCATCTTGGGTGAAATCTCGTAGTACGCGGTCTTTCATATAGCCTAGATTGCGGGCATCTATAAATAACACTTCACCTGAACGGTCGCGTAGTTGTTTACCGCTGGCAGAGGTGCGTACTTTTTTATTTTTGCTTAAAAACCAGATGCAGGCGGGTATTTGGGTGTTGGTAAACAGCTGGCCGGGTAAGGCGACCATGCATTCGACTAAATCATTTTCTATTAAGGCTTTGCGAATATTGCCTTCGCCACTGGTATTGGAACTCATGGAACCATTGGCTAACAACAAGCCCATGCTGCCATTGGGTGCTAAATGCCAAAGCATGTGTTGTAACCAGGCAAAGTTGGCATTGCCAGTCGGTGGCTTGCCGTATACCCAGCGTGGGTCGTTATCGTCTACGCCGGTATCCCATTCTTTCATATTAAAGGGTGGGTTGGCCATCACGAAGTCGGCGCGCAGATCCGGGTGTTGATCGTTGGTGTAGGTGCTGGCGGGTTGTTTACCAAAGTTAAAGTCGATGCCACGAATGACCATGTTCATGGCGGCGAGTTGCCAAGTGGTGTGATTGGCTTCTTGGCCGTAGATGGAAACATCACCAATGTGGCCTTCGTGTGCGGTGATGAAATTTTCTGACTGGACAAAGAATCCACCGGAACCCATGGCGGGATCGTAGACTCGACCTTTAAAGGGTTCAAGCATTTGTACGATTAAGCTAACGATGGATTTAGGGGTGTAAAACTGTCCACCTTTTTTACCTTCGGCGAGCGCAAACTGGCCAAGAAAATATTCGTAAACATGACCGAGTATATCTTTGCTACTGAGCGTGTCATGGGTAAACGGGATGGTAGCAATCAGGTCGATGAGTTCGCCCAGTTTGGCTTGGTCGATTTGTAACTGAGTGTATCGTTTGTTGAGTACGCCTTTGAGTTTTGGGTTGTCGTGTTCTATGGCTTCAAGGGCGTTATCGATAAGCTGGCCGACTGAGCGGATTTTCTTTTTATTGTTATTTTCACCTATTTCAATCTCATTGGTGATAACCACTTTATTTTTACTTTGCAGAAATTCCCAGCGGGCTTGTTGTGGCACCCAGAACACATTAGCCTCGGCATAGTAATCACGCTGTTCTAGTTCCAGATTGATTTCTGTCTGGTACTCTTCGCCTTCAAAATCTGCTGGGTCCAGGAAGTATTCATGATCTTGATTTTTGAATTGTCCGATTAATTGTTCTCGACGGATATCAAAAGAATCAGAAACGTATTTTAGGAACACCAGGCCCAAAGCAACATGTTTATATTGGCTAGCGTCCAGTGATGGCAAAAGCTTGTTGGCACTGGTCCAGAGTTTTTTTCTAGATTGTTTAAGAATACTTGTTCTTCGGTACTGTTCATGGGTTAATTCCTAAAGATAACATCTCATTCAGTCATATTCAGCTATCGTTCCTATGCTCTGCGTCACGGCCATTAAGTTAAGAAAATATGTAGGTTGGGCAAAGGAGGAACGACGTGCCCAAGGGTGTGATTAAAAGTGAAGTAAACATATCAAGCCGCTATTTTCGCTAGATTATCCCAGTAGTCATCCCAAAAACAATTTGCTCGATTAAGTTGTAGTGACAGCATATAATCAATGCT
>JAUXDP010000004.1 GCA_030618325.1 Methylococcaceae bacterium
TACTTATGATGAAAAAAATAGTTTAAGTACCTATTATGGCAATGTTATTTCGGTTCAGGGGAGTTTGAAGGCAAATTCTGCCAAGATGGCAGCATTTCTTCGGGATGGGGATGTTGATAAATTAATATGGACAGGTAAGCCAGCTCGTTTCAAGCAAACACCAGAAGGTGATAAGGAAGAGATCAACGGACATGCGTTGACACTAAAATATTACCCCGACAAGGCTTTATTTGTATTAATTAAGCAAGCAGTAGTTACGCAGGGTACCAGTACTTATAAAAGTGATTTAATAAAATATGATACTCGAAATTCTGTGGTCAGAGCAGGTGAGAGGAATACTGACAATAAACGTGTTAGAGTCATTTTGAAACCCAAGAAAAAGAATAAGCAACAAAAAAACAAATAATAATGGTCCAATTAGCAGCAAAAAACCTTGTTAAAAGTTATTACAAACGCAATGTGGTTGATCATGTTGCATTACATGTCAATACCGGCGAAGTCGTAGGTTTGTTGGGGCCAAATGGTGCTGGAAAAACTACTAGCTTTTATATGCTGGTGGGTTTGATTAAAGCGGATGCAGGAAAAGTTACGCTAGATGGCCGGGATATAACACACTACCCGATGCATGTCAGAGCTAAAATGGGTGTGGGGTATTTGCCCCAGGAGCCCTCCGTATTTCGTAAATTGTCGGTAGCTGATAATTTGCGTGCAGTATTGCAGCTTCGGCCAGATTTGACGGATGGTCAGATCGAGTTACTTATAGAAGAGTTATTACTGGAATTTAGCGTAAGTCATCTGCGAGATAATATTGCTCTAGGATTGTCTGGTGGAGAGCGTCGAAGAGTCGAAATTGCCAGGGCACTGGCAACCGACCCACAGTTTATATTGCTGGATGAGCCTTTCGCGGGAGTAGATCCACTTTCAGTGATTGATATTCAGAAAATTATTGAACATTTAAGGGAGCGAAATATAGGGATTTTAATTACTGAACATAACGTTCGAGAGACTTTGGGGATCTGTGACAGAGCTTATATTTTGAACGAAGGCAAAGTCATTGCTGAAGGTGATTCGCAACAAATTGTTGCCCATGATGAAGTAAGAAAAGTCTATTTAGGTGAGAATTTTAGCCTTTAGAGGCTGTCTTGTGAAAAATGATCGAAGCGAAAAAGTGGAAAAATTAGGATGGATTTTTGGAAATATGGACAATTTTTCCAGTTTAGCAGCCGATTCATTTTTAACAAGATAGTCTCTTGGTCTACTATTAGTAACTGGAGATAGACAAAAATGGCGATGAAACAATCCTTACAGTTACGAATTGGTCAGCAGTTATCGATGACCCCACAATTACAGCAGGCGATCAAGCTGCTGCAATTGTCTACAATGGACTTGCAACAAGAAATTCAGCAGGCGCTTGATTCCAATATGATGCTGGAAGTTGCTGAGGAAGAAAGTGGTGATTCTTCTAATCAGGATCCAGTAGGAAATAGCAATGAAGAAGTTAGTTCGGTAGACAACGAAACTCCGACGACTGATACAGTTGAAAACATGACCGCAGATATTCCTGATGAGTTGCCGATTGACAGCTCTTGGGAAGATGTTTTTGATGTTGCACAAGTAACATCAGCGGTGCAGGCGACAGCCGAGCAACAGGATTTTGCAGCACAACGCACCAAGGATGAGACTTTACTGGATTATCTGTTTTGGCAGCTTGATACAATGCGGTTTACAGAACGGGACCGAGCTATTGCTACGGCTATCATTGACTCAGTGAATGATGATGGATATTTGGTCACCCCGATAGAGAATATATATCAGGGGTTAATGGAGCAGCTTGAAGACCTGGAGTTTGACGAAGTAGAAGCCGTGCTACATCGCGTGCAACGCTTTGATCCAATTGGTGTTGCAGCAGTTGATCTTGCTGATTGTCTAAAAATTCAATTGCTGCAAATACCTGAATCTACGCCCTTTAGAGACAATGCCCTGCAACTGGTAACCCGATATCTTGATGTGCTGGCTGCCCATGACCAGCCTAAGTTATTGCGTAAACTCGCAGTGAATGAACAGCAATTGAGCGAGATTATCGCTCTCATTAGAACATTAGACCCAAAGCCGGGCAGTCGATTACAAAGTTCTACCGCTGATTATGTTGTTCCTGATGTGTTTGTTTCTAAGGTTAAGGGGAAGTGGCAGGTTAGCTTGAATCCGGATATAGCACCAAAGTTACGTATTAATCCTTTTTATTCAAGTATGATTAAACGTGCTGATAATAGTGAGGATAATACTAATATGAAAAATCATTTGCAGGAGGCGAAATGGTTTATTAAAAGCTTGTACAGCCGAAATGACACATTGTTGCGTGTAGGCAAAAGTATTGTAGTAAAACAAGAAGGTTTTTTTGATCATGGCGCTATAGCCATGAAACCCATGGTACTCAGGGATATTGCTGAAGAGCTGGAACTTCATGAATCAACCATTTCAAGAGTAACCACACAGAAATATATGCATACTCCAAATGGTATTTTTGAATTAAAATACTTTTTCTCAAGTCATGTATCAACTGAAGCGGGTGGAGAATGTTCCGCAACTGCAATAAAGGCATTTATTAAAGAGTTGGTGAGTAATGAAACCCCCAAAAAACCTTTAAGCGATAGTAAAATAGCGGAACTATTAAAAGAAAAAGGTATCAATGTAGCAAGGCGTACAGTGGCAAAATATCGCGAAGCGATGTCTATTCCCTCATCGAGCCGAAGAAAAACTATTTTATAATTTTCGTTTTCAAAACCCTTAAAAGGGCAGATAATAAGCAAGGAAATGGAAAGACAGGGTTAGAGTGGGTTAGTTTTTGAACCGATCTTTACGATTAGTCATAAGCTAATAACCTCTTAATTTTAGTAAAGGTCTCATATTTTTATACCGAGGAGATAATTTTTATGCAAATAAGTATAACTGGCCACCATTTAGATGTTACGGATTCTTTAAAATCTTATGTTGAAACAAAATTTCAAAAATTAGAACGACATTTTGATCATGTAACAGATGTTCATGTTATTTTGGGTGTAGAAAAGCTAAATCAAAAAGCTGAAGCGACAGTACATATCAGTGGAGCAAAATTGTTTGCCGAAGATCACCAAGAAGATATGTATGCAGCTATTGATAGTTTGGTTGATAAATTAGATCGACAGGTGAAAAAACACAAAGAAAAGATCTCCAATCATCGGGGATAAATACGAAATGTAGCTAACCAAAAAAGGCATCCATGCAGATGCCTTTTTTTTGAATTATACTCTTCGCATTTGATTTTTTGGCATTCAGGTGCGTCATTTTTTGTGGAGGGTAAGGCGAATAAACGCCGCTGTAGTAATCTACAGCAAGGTTATTCAACGCAGCCATCCGCAAAAAAGGGCGTGCATGGGCGCTAAAAAATCATGTGCAAGAGTATACCAATAAGGGATATGAAATTAATCATTGTTAGTGGACTTTCTGGGTCAGGTAAAAGCATCGCACTGCATACCTTTGAGGATTGCGGGTATTACTGTATAGATAATTTACCTATTACCTTGCTTCCCGGTTTTGTTAGCAAGATTATGCTGGAAGAGCAAAAGCTTTATGCAAAAACAGCAATTGGTATCGATGCCAGAAATCAAGGTGAGTTTCTAGTTGCATTTGGCAGAACCCTGGACTTTATTCGAAGCAAAGGGATTGATTGCAAAGTATTTTATATGCAAGCCGAAGAAGCGACACTGCTAAAAAGGTACAGTGAAACCAGGCGTCGTCACCCCTTAACAGATCAAAATTTATCGTTAACCGAAGCGATAAAAGCAGAAAAAGAAATTCTAAAAAATGTTTCAAAGTATGCTGATTTGGTTATAGACACCAGCCGGACTCAGTTTCATCAATTACGGATGCTGATCAAAAGCCAGATTGAAGCCGTTGATGCACAACAATTATTGGTGCAGATACAGTCTTTTGGCTATAAACACGGAATGCCCATGAATGCAGATTATGTGTTTGATGTCAGGATACTACCTAACCCCTATTGGGTGCAGGAGTTGCGAGGGTTAACAGGGAAAGATCAGGAGGTGATTGATTTTTTGTCATCTGAAGATATTGTGCAGGAATACTTTGATGGCATGAGTGGCTTTCTTGAGCATTGGATCCCCTATTTTGAGAAAGAAAACCGTAGTTATTTAACCATAGCAATAGGTTGTACGGGTGGGCAACATCGTTCCGTTTTTCTGGCAGAAAAATTGGCGGCAAAATTTAAAGCAGATGGTTTAAAGACCCTGGTTCTTCATAGGGAGTTGAATTGATAACTACTCAGATTGCCCTTGTGTTGTCCAATAGCTGCGTTGAAAGTGCTCATTTACACATGTAAACTGCCCGCTTTCGCCTTACTCTTGAACAACACAAGGGCACAATCTGAATAGTTATTTTTTTTCTTGATAAGCTTCGGTTGGAGTACAAGTACAGACTAAATGCCTATCTCCATAAACATTATCAATTCGTGCCACAGGAGGCCAATATTTATCCTCCCTTAATTCATCAAGTGGGTGAAAAGCTTGCTTTCTGGAATAGGGGAACGGCCATTTTTCCTCGAGCAATAAATCATGGGTATGGGGTGCATTACGGAGTAGATTATTCTCAGGATCAGCGGTACCTGTTTCCACTTCAGTAATTTCCTTACGTATTGCAATCATAGCTTCACAAAATCGATCTATTTCACGTTTATTCTCACTTTCGGTTGGTTCAATCATCATGGTGTCCGCAACCGGAAAAGAAACAGTTGGTGCATGAAAACCATAATCAACCAGCCGTTTGGCGACATCATCAACCGTAATCCCGCAGGTATGTTTAATGGATCGTAAATCAATAATGCTTTCATGAGCTACCATGCCATTTTTTCCAGTGTATAGAATCGGGTAAAAAGGTTGCAAACGTGTAGCAATATAATTGGCATTTAAAATCGCCACCTGCGTTGCTCGTTTTAAGCCTCTGGCACGCATCATGGCGATATAAGCCCAGGAGATGGTTAGGATACTAGCTGAACCCCAAGGTGCGGCTGATATAGTGCCTATAGTTTTGTTTTTGCCCGCAGCAGGATTTACGCCTTCAACAACCGGATGATCAGGTAAAAAAGGCGCTAGATGAGCACCAACACCGATAGGCCCCATACCTGGCCCGCCACCACCATGTGGAATACTGAAGGTTTTGTGTAAATTGATATGTGCGACATCAGCACCAAAGTGGCCGGGATGACACAGGCCCACCAGGGCATTAAAATTAGCGCCATCCAGATAGACCTGGCCACCATGATCGTGAATCAGAGTGCAAATTTCACAGAATGCCTCTTCAAATACCCCATGAGTAGAAGGATATGTAATCATCAAAGCAGCAAGATTTTTACCATGCTCGCCAAGTTTTTTCTGCAAATCCTCGACGCTGACATTACCTTGGTCGTCACAGGCGACAACGACTACTTTTAGACCGGCCAGTGTCGCGCTGGCAGGATTGGTTCCATGTGCGGAAGCAGGAATCAAACAGATATCTCGATGACCTTCATTTTTAGTCTCAAGGTATTTTTTAATAACCAATAACCCGGCATATTCGCCTTGAGAGCCGGCATTTGGCTGCATGGAAAAAGCATCAAACCCAGTTAATCTACAAAGCATTTCCTCAAATTCTTCAAATAATTGTTGATAGCCTTGTGTTTGCTCTAACGGTGCAAAAGGATGCATGGCGCTAAATTCGTAAGATGAAAGTGCTTGTAATTCAGTTGCTGCATTGAGCTTCATGGTACAAGAGCCTAAGGGTATCATTGAGCGATCCAGAGCAATATCTCGCCTAGCCAACCAGCGCATATAGCGCATCATTTCAGTTTCTGAGTGATATTGCTCGAATACTGGATGAGTCAAAATCGGGCTGGTACGTTGCAATATTTTTGGAATACATTCTTCAACTTCAGCATCCAGACTATTGATATCAAATTCAGCATGGCTATAAGAGCTAAAAACGGTCAGCAGCGTAGTAATTTCCTTGCGAGTTGTGGTTTCATCCAGTGAAATACCTAAACTATCTGCATCGACAACTCGTAAATTAATTCGTGCCTCTTTGGCCCGTGCGGCTATGCGTTTGGCTTGCCCTGGTGCTTGGATGGAAAGGGTATCAAAATAAGCCTGGTTTTGAATGGTAAAGCCAAGTTTTGTTAAGGCTAAGGCTAAAATTTGGGTAAACCTATGTACTCTGCCTGCGATCAAATGCAAACCTTTACTACCATGATAGATAGCATAAAAGCCAGCAATAACCGCAAGCAACGCTTGTGATGTACAAATATTTGAAGTGGCTTTGTCGCGGCGAATATGCTGCTCGCGTGTTTGTAAAGCCATACGGAAAGCTGGCATTCCCCGCTTGTCCTTGGACAAGCCAATAATGCGGCCTGGTACTGCACGTTTATGTTGGTCATGGGTTGCAAAAAATGCGGCATGCGGGCCACCATAACCCATAGGTACGCCAAAGCGTTGCGCGCTTCCGATCACAATATCTGCTCCTTGCTCTCCGGGAGGTTTTAGTAACACTAGACTGAGCAAGTCGGCAGCAACCGTCAAAAAAGCTTTTTGATTGTGCAACTGATCGGCTATAGGTTTTAAGTTTCCGATTTTACCACTGGACCCCGGGTATTGTACCAATGCGCCAAAAACTAAAACGCTATCAAGATCAGTCCAGGGATTACCGATACGAAGCTCATAGCCCAGGCTGTTTGCCCGTGTTTGCACGACAGCAATAGTTTGCGGGTGACAGTCTTGATCGACAAAAAATACTGATGAGCTATTTTTGCATATCCGTTTAGCCATAGCCATCGCTTCAGCCGCCGCTGTTGCTTCATCGAGTAAAGAGGCATTAGCCAGACTCATGCCGGTCAGGTCCATAATCATTTGTTGGAAATTAATCAAAGCTTCCAAACGACCCTGGCTAACTTCTGCTTGATAGGGTGTATATGCCGTATACCAACCCGGATTTTCCAGAACATTGCGTTTGATGACTGCAGGCATAATAGTATCGTAATAACCCATGCCGATCATGGAGACTAAAACCTGATTCCGTTTCCGCATTTTTCGCATATAAGCTGCGACGGCTTGTTCGCTGAAATTAGAACGCAGTGCAAAGGCCTGTTTAGTCAATATAGTTTCAGGGATAACTTTTTCTGTCAGTTCATCCAAAGAGGACAAGTCTAAATAGGCCAGCATTTCATCGATTTGCTGCCTACTGGAACCGATATGACGGCGGATGAAATCTCCGCGCATTTCCAGGTCTTCAAGATTTTTTCGAGTATCTGACAAATTGATTCTCCTGGTTATCCTCGATAATAATGGTGTGGAACAAAGGGCATGGAAGCGACCTTGACTGGCAGGTTTCGACCTCTCACCAATGCGGTAAGTTCTGCATCAATAGTACAGTATTTGCTGGCAACATAAGCCATTGCAACAGGTGTCCCGATACTTGGCCCAAAGCCGCCACTGGTTATTATGCCAACGCGTTCATTATTCTGATTGAAAAGCTCCGCACCTTCACGAACCGGAGTGCGTCCCAAGGGCAAGATCCCTACACGCTGTCGGTCAGGTCCAGATTGTAATTGCGCAATGATTGTCTGTGCCCCGGGAAACTCAGGTTTTTTGCCATCGGGTTTAAGATAATTTCGATCGATAACCCAATGCAGTCCAGCTTCTATTGGCGTTGTCGTGGCATCTATATCATGACCATATAAACACAAACCCGCTTCAAGCCGTAAAGAATCTCGGGCACCTAAGCCGATTAGCTGCACTTGTTCTTGAGCCAATAATAGTCGAGCTAATTCTTCCGCTTGATCGTTTGGAAGCGATATTTCATAACCGTCCTCACCGGTATACCCACAGCGACTGATTTGACAGGTCATACCAGCAATAGTGACTTCTGAAGTTGCCATAAAAGGGATAGACGCAGAACCTTCAGAAATTAGCGATTCAAGAATCTCAGCCGCACAAGGTCCCTGTAAGGCGAGCAACGCCAGGTTTTCCAGTATTATTGGAGAACATCCGTCGGATAGTCGTTCACTTAAATATTCATAATCCTGTTGCTTACATGCGGCGTTTACGACCAGCAACCAGTTATCCTCTAAACGACTGACAATCAAATCATCTAGGATCCCGCCTTGTTCATTGGTAAAAACAGTATAGCGCTGTCGATGATTCTTCAATCCATGAATATTACCAGGAACAAGTTTTTCCAGTTCAGCACCAGCATTTTCGCCATGCAATCGAATCTGTCCCATATGAGAAATATCGAAAAGACCGGCATATTTTCGAGTATGCAAGTGTTCTTTGATAATGCCTGATTTATAACTAACCGGCATTTGATAGCCAGCAAAGCCGACCATTTTTGCACCTAACTCCAAATGTAAATCGAAAAGGGCTGTTTTTTTCAGCGGTGTGTAGATAGGTGAAGAAAGCCCAGACATTTAGTAATCCTTCTGCTTTGCGATAAATACTAGAAAACCAGTTTAAAACATTCTAACATTTTGTAAGTGATATTTTTATCACAAAACCCCTGAGTGTTTAGTGAAAATTGAAAACTGTGTAACCAGTTGGAATTAAAGTGAGTCTGCAATCTTCATTTGCCAAACTTTAACTTTTTCCCGCAAATCTTGAATGTCAATGGTCGTCAAATTCTGTTGCCTCAATAGCTGCCTGCCTGCTACCCAAACATCAGTAACTTGGTGTCGGCTGGCGGAATAGACGATTTGGGCAACAGGATGGTATAGCGGTTGGGTTTCCAGTTGATCGAGATTAATAGCGACCACATCAGCTGATTTACCGATGGTTAAAGATCCCGTTTCTTGTTCCAGGCCAAGTGCTTTTGCACCATTCAAAGTAGCCATCCGCAAAGCCGTTTCTGCGGGAATAGCGCTGGCATCATTGGCAACGCCTTTACCCAAAAGAGCGGCAGTACGCATTTCACCAAACATATCCAGGTCATTATTGCTTGCCGCACCATCTGTTCCGAGTGCTACATTTATCCCAGCCTCCAGGCATTTGGCGACCGGACAAAAGCCGCTGGCCAGTTTGAGATTGGATTCTGGACAATGCACTATATGTGCGCCAGAATTGGCATAATCAGTGATTTCATCATCATTAAATTGCGTCATGTGTACGCCGATAAAAGCAGGGGAGAGCAGCCCTAATTCTTTCAGTCGTTGCAATGGTCTTTTTCCTGTTTGCTTTACTGCTTGTTCCACCTCGTGCTGGATTTCATGCACATGCATATGGATCGGGTTGTCCAGTTCATCGGCTAATGTTCTGATTTTTTTCAAAGGTTCATCAGAAACGGTGTATGGAGCGTGTGGAGCAAACGGCATGGATATAAGCGGTTCATGACGTAGTTGTTCGTGAAGAGCCAAACCTTTTTCAATATACTGTTCTGGGTTTTCGGCCCAAACTGTGGGAAAGTCTATTAAAATCAAACCAATACTAGCCCGGATGCCGTGATGCATTGCTTGATGGGCTGTAATTTCCGGGAAAAAATACATATCATTGAAACAGGTGGTGCCACTGCGAATCATTTCTGCAATGCCCAGGTCAGTGCCATCACGAACAAATGTCTCGCTCATCCATTTTTGTTCCAGTGGCCAGATGTGTTCCTGGAGCCATTCCATCAAGTGCAAATCGTCAGCAATACCGCGAAATAGAGTCATGGGCAGATGAGTGTGAGCGTTAATCAAACCGGGTATTAGAGCATGTTGACCGAGGTTATGGACGGTATCACCCTGATATTTGGAATCGCATAGTTTGGTAGGTAAAATATCCAGTATTCGGCCATCATGAATGACCAAACTATGATTTTCGTGGATTACAGTTGCTGGTTCAACAGGTATAATCCAGCGCGCATGGAGAAGGGTATCGACTTTCATGATTGGTTTCCTTATTCAAGTTCCATAATTATAACTTTTAACCAAGGTGCGCGTTAAAGATGAGTAATCAAGATAAGCTGACCGTTCAGGCTTTGCAATGGCATGGTGATACTTTGCAGGTTTTGGATCAGAGAAAATTACCGGATGTTATTACCTACGATCACTATAAAACAGCCCCCGGTGTAGCTGATGCAATCAAAACCATGCGGGTTCGCGGTGCTCCTGCCATTGGTATTGCAGCCGGATATGGTGTGGCATTATCCGTGAAACAACATTTCCCCAACAATCCACAAACTTGGCAAGCTTTGGTGAATGAAGATATTAAGCTGCTTGCGGCATCCCGGCCAACAGCGGTAAATTTGTTTTGGGCGCTTGATTTGATGCAGAAGAAAATTGCCAAGCTTGATAATAATCCAGTTGCAGTAATTGATCAATTAGCCATTCAAATTCATCAGGATGATATTGCCGCTAATCAAAAAATGGGGGAACTTGGTGCTGATTTATTGGATGGCGTACAAAGTGTGATGACGCATTGTAATGCAGGAGCCTTGGCAACGGGCGGTTATGGAACAGCTTTAGGTGTCATTCGCAGTGCTGTACAAAGAGGTTTGCAAACTGTTTATGCTGGAGAAACTCGTCCGTGGCTGCAAGGAGCAAGATTAACAGCCTGGGAGCTGGCGCAAGATGGTATTTCTGTGAGCTTGATCGCAGATTCAGCTGCTGCCTATTTGATGAAATCTGGTAAAATTGACTGGGTAATTGTAGGTGCCGATCGCATCGCCGCTAATGGTGATGTGGCCAATAAGATTGGCACCTATTCACTGGCAGTATTAGCTAGGCAGCATAATGTAAAATTCATGGTGGCTGCACCTACTTCTACAATTGATTGGCAAATAAACAATGGCTCTGAGATAGTTATCGAGCAAAGACACCCGGATGAGTTATTGCCGGACTGTTATTTGCAGGATGATTCGTTGGTCAGTGCCTGGAATCCAGTTTTTGATGTCACTCCAGCAGAATTGATTTCAGCGATTGTCACCGAGCGAGGTGTCGTGTTAAACCCTTGTGAGCAGGGGCTTGAAATATTAAAAAGATGAATGATTTTAAAATAAATACTAAAAAAGGCAGAAATCCATTTATAGCATTAAATTATTTTATCAAAGGATTAAAATTTCTTGGGAAACCAGAATTACGTAAATTCCTGTTGATACCGGTGTTAATTAATTTGGTTTTATATTCAGTGGCCTTCGTTCTTGGCTATCATTATATTTCTGGATTTATTGCGCACATTATTCCTGATTGGCTACAATGGCTAAACTGGATACTTTGGCCGTTGTTTTTTATCTGCTTTTTTATCATTACTTTTTTTACCTTTACCTTGTTTGCTAATCTGATGGCCGCGCCGTTTTATAGCAAGTTATCGGCAAAGACGTTGGCATTGCTTACAGGTAACCCGGTTACTATTGAAGAACAACCTGTGGCTAAAGTGATCTGGGCAGAAGCAAGGCGTTTGGGCTATCTTGGATTGAGAGCGTTACCGCTAATATTTTTATTTATTATTCCTGGTGTTAACTTTATTGCGCCTTTCCTTTGGGCAGTTTTTGGTGCCTGGGCCATTGCTTTGGAATATATGGCTTATCCTTTAGAAAATGAAGGGTTGTTGTTTGTTGAGCAGAGACAAATGGCTCGATCAATACGCTTGGGTGCACTCAGTTTTGGTGGAATTAGTATCGCTGGATTAGCTATACCTTTGTTCAATATTTTGGTGCCACCTGCCGCCGTAATTGGGGCGACGATTTATTTTCATGAAATCAATGAAAGGGCAGACGCATAAAGGTGTCCTAATATACTTTTTACCTTCTTACCAGTATTTGTAAGCCTTGTTGTAGGCTAGTTCAACGGCTTTTTTCGCTTTGTTTTCCATAAAAAATCAAATGTGGAAGGTATAGTTGACTTAAATCATGTTCCAACCCCTTAAAATTTACGAGGTATGGATACAAAATTTCCTGCTGCTGTCGTATGGGTTAGAATAGTAGTTGAAAATGACAGGTTGTGTTCGGCTATACTCGGTACCACTTCATACAAGGGTAACGATGTAAAGTAAACCTCAACCTAAATTGTATGCAGAGGAAAAGAAAAAATGAATACAAAAAATATTGGTTTTATCGGTGGTGGCAATATGGCTAGCAGTTTGATAAATGGACTGATAGCCAGTGGCCATTCATCCCAGAAAATCTGGGTATCTGATCTTGATGAAGAAAAACTTCAGATATTAGCTGCAAATTTGAAAATCAATATCACTACTGACAATGAGACTGTGATCAATGAGTGTGAAGTAGTTGTACTGGCTGTCAAGCCGCAAATTATGCAGACTGTTTCAGAAAGTATATCCAGAGCCATATCACAAAATAATGTGTTGGTGGTTTCTATCGCTGCGGGTGTTAGCCAAGATAGCTTGAGTAGCTGGTTAGGCGAGAACACGGCTATTGTTCGTTGCATGCCAAACACGCCGGCATTGGTATTAACGGGTGCGACTGCGTTACATGCTAATGATAAGGTAAGTAATAGGCAAAGAGATTTGGCCGAGAATATTTTACGCTCAGTAGGCATTGCTATATGGGTTGATAGAGAAACCGAACTTGATGCCGTGACTGCTGTTTCCGGTAGCGGTCCCGCCTATTTTTTCTTACTGATGGAAGCAATGGAAAAAACGGCTATTGAATTAGGTCTGGATGAGCATACTGCTAGCTTATTAGTTCAACAGACCGCGTTGGGTGCAGCTAAAATTGCCCTGGAATCACCTGACTCACCCGGGCAACTCAGGGCAAAAGTGACCTCTCCTGGTGGTACAACCCAGCGAGCAATAGAAACTTTTCAACAAGGTGGATTTAATGAGCTGGTTGCCAAAGCATTACATGCCGCATGCGATCGGTCAGTAGAAATGTCTAAACAATCAGGAGACGCATAATGGGCTCAACCTATGTCACTAACCCAGTCATATTTTTAATTGACACACTCTTTTCATTGTACATCCTTGCTGTAGTATTGCGCTTTTTACTGCAATGGACAGGGGCTGAGTATCAAAACCCAATATCCCAATTTTTAGTTAAAATTACGCATCCCCCTTTAAAATTTCTTCGGCGCTACATCCCTTCCATAGGGAAAATTGATACGTCATCAGTCGTTTTTGCTTTATTGTTACAAATGGCTGCAGATTACAGCATTCTCTTGTTAAAAAGTGTTCCTGTTGGATTTGGTTCCTTGGCAATTCTGTCTTTTTCCCAACTTATTTCTTTGCTCATCAATATCTTTATTTTTGCAGTAATCGCTCGTGCGGTTCTAAGCTGGATAAGTCCTGGAGCATATAACCCAGCCACCTCAATTCTATACAGCTTAACGGAACCCTTATTAAATGCTTGTCGCAGAATTATCCCTGATTTAGGCGGTATGGACTTGTCTCCTTTGATTGCCTTATTGGTTCTGCAGCTAGCCAAAATGCTAGTGCTACCTCCATTACAACAGCTGACAGTATTCCTTGGATAACAATAATATTTCACCAGGGTTGTAAGTGGGTGGCCTAATGAATAGTATAGACACTTTCAGTGCAATCCCCTGGCCAAAGAGCCTGTACATTTAAAAAAATCGGCGGTAAGAGTAGTAAAATCTCCATATTTCTGATTTTTCTAGGTTCATTGGCCTACTTTTCTCTCTTTTTCGCTTCGGATATTTTCAACTAGATAGCCTCCAAGTTGTCGCTTTCCTAAATCGAATCTATACTTATAAGGATCTTGGTAGATTAATTTGCCTGGACACTATTGATTATGCCCCTCTGTTATATGGGGATGCAAAATGATTACATGATTTATTAATGACATTTTCACCCAAAATATTTTCCTATTTGCTAACTGCCTTGTTGCTAATCAACAGCCAAGTTGTGTTTTGCAATAACCTGATTCGATGGGTGGATGATACTGGAAAAGTTCATTACTCAGATCAAGTCCCTCCATCCAAATCCAAACTCAGGCGAGAGACTTTAAATAAACAGGGTTATGTTGTCAAAATTACGGAGGCGGCAAAAACTAAAGAACAAAGAATGCTGGATAGAAAGTTAAAAAAACTTAGGAAAGGGATGGAGAAAATTATTGCGAAAAAAAAATCCCGGGATCAAGTTCTCTTAACCTCATTCCGTTCTGTTGAAGATATCCGGCAAAGATTATACGAAAAGCTTTGGGCTTTAACTACTTTGCAAAATATCGCTCAAGGTAATTTAAAGCGGGTGAAAAAACAATTACAAAGCCAACGCAAAATTGCTGCAGCACATGAAAGAGATGGCCGTGAGGTGCCGAAAAACTTACTCAAGAGCCTTGAATCTACCGACGGTCAAATTAAGCTAGCTCAATATGAGATGGCTAAATTAATTGAGAAAAAGCAACTTGAGCAGAAAAATTATGACATCGATATAGATCGGTTTATCTTTTTGACTCAGCCCAGAGACGGTGAATATATTTCCATTGATGATCAACCTGAGCTAATTACTGATACGGATCTTGGGCTTTTTATCTGTGAAAACGAGGAGCAGTGTGATAATGCTTGGGATCACGCCTTTACTTATGTTACTAAACACTCAACAACAAAGATTGATATTGCGGCAGAAAACTTGACTATGAGCTATGCGCCAGCAACAGATACTGATTTGAGCGTGTCTATTGCCAAATTGAGAAGTGATGATGAACTAACCAAAATTTTTCTGGATATCCGGTGCCGAAAATCATTAGCGGGTGACCTGCTTTGTTCAAGTGCCAAAGCTTCAGATATCAGATCATCGTTTATGCCTTATCTTGAATCTTCATTAAAGTCTGAGAATGATTAACTCACTCACTTTACTGAATTCTCAGCGAGCAACCAATAGCGTTCCAACACCTTGATCAGTAAATAATTCCAGCAACAGAGCATGTTCGACACGGCCATCAATAATGTGCACACTTTTAACCCCACTTTTTAAGGCATCCGTTGCACAACGCGTTTTTGGTATCATGCCCTCTGAAATTGTGCCATCAGCCGTTAATTCACTGATATCATCAATGGATAAGCCGGTTAACAAATTATTCTGTTTATCCATAATGCCTGTGGTATTGGTGAGTAGAATGAGCTTCTCGGCATTTAATACTTCGGCAATTTTACCGGCTACTAGGTCGGCATTAATATTATAAGATCTGCCATCATCACCAACACCAATTGGGGCGATGACTGGAATAAAGCCACTGTGTCCCAGCATATCAACAACTGCTGAATCAATACTGCTCACTTCTCCTACATGGCCCAAATCAATGATTTCAGATGCTTGTTCCGGGGAATTTTTGCGCATGTTAATTTTTCTGGCCCGGATAAAATCTCCATCTTTTCCTGTCAGGCCTACCGCCTTGCCTCCATGTCGATTGATCAGATTGACTATTTCCTTGTTAACCAGGCCGCCAAGCACCATTTCAACCACATCCATGGTTTCTCGATCTGTTACCCGCATGCCATCAATAAATTCTGAAGATTTACCTAGTTTTTCCAGTAGCGCTCCAATCTGTGGACCCCCACCATGAACAACTATTGGATTGATGCCAACCAGTTTCATCAATACGATATCCTGGGCAAAAAAGTGCTTTAACTGATCATCAGTCATGGCATTGCCGCCGTACTTGATTACCACGGTTTTACCTTTGAATTTTTGAATATAAGGTAAAGACTCTATTAAGACATGAGCTATGCGATTCTGCTGATCTAGTTGATTGGCAGGCATAATCAAAAAGGCAGGTTAAGATCAGGTTTGATTTGTAACATCACTTCTTTGAATTGACCCTGGATTTTGGTCAAAGCGCCCTCAGTTTCTGCTTCAAAACGAACCATTAATGAAGGTGTGGTATTAGAGGCTCTGACTAACCCCCAGCCATCAGAAAATTCTACTCTTAACCCGTCAATATCGGTGATTTTGGAATCACTGAAATTGGCCTTTTTAAGCATTTCAGCAACAAAGTCAAATTTTTCTCCGTCAGCAAGAGGCACCAGAAGCTCAGGAGTGTTAATACTGTCAGGAAAATCGGCAAAAACTTCGTTGCTGCTACGGGTATCCTCAGCAAGGATCTCTACCATTCTTGCTGCAGCATACAAAGCATCATCAAAGCCAAACCAGCGATCATTAAAGAAAATGTGTCCACTCATCTCCCCGGCTAATTTTGCTCCAGTTTCCTTGATCTTGGCTTTCATAAAAGAGTGTCCGGTTTTCCACATAGTGGGTCGACCTCCATACTTACGAATCTCATCATCCAAATGTCGTGAACATTTCACATCATAAATAATCTCTGATCCGGGTTTTCGTTCCAATACATTTTTAGCAAATACCATCATTTGTCGGTCTGGCCATATGATTTTTCCATTGGAATCAACAATACCTAAGCGATCCCCATCACCATCAAAAGCAAAACCAACATCTGCATTATTTTCCCGCACGGCTTTTACTAAATCTTCCAAATTTTCTGGTTTGCTGGGGTCAGGATGATGATTGGGGAAGTTGCCATCGATATCACAATAAAGTTCGATGACTTCGCAGCCTATTGTTTTCAATAGGGTTGGCCCTAATTCACCGGCAACGCCATTGCCGCAATCAAGTACGATTTTCATAGGCCTGGCTATCTGAATGTCTTCTGCAATCATTCCAATATACTCATTAATGAACATATTGTTTTGATCTATCGTACCCTCCGCTCCGCTAACATAATCCTCATTATCGATTCTCTGTTTCAATTTCTGGATTTTTTCCCCAGACAAGGTTTCACCACCGATGACAATTTTTACTCCATTGTCCTCCGGTGGGTTGTGACTTCCTGTCACCATAAGCCCGCAACGACCTTCATTATGGTAGGTTACAAAATATAATACTGGAGTTGGCGCTATACCTAAATCAAGGACATTTGTGCCTGTGGAAATTAGACCTTTTACCAATGAATCTGCAAGGTCTGGGCTAGATAATCTCCCATCTCGGGCAATGACTATTGATTGGCAGTGTTTTTCTTTTACCTCAGAACCAATTGCACGGCCAATGTCATAGGCCATATCTTTGTTAAGTACTTTACCGGCTTCACCGCGAATATCATTTGCACGAAAAATTGTTGCTGCTTGATCGATATTTGCAGGTGCCGGCTCATTTACGATCTCAGGAGCTGACTGCTTGGCTGGTTCTACTGGTTCTAGAAATTGTTCAACAGTGGCAGACTCGGTCTCCTTAAAAGTTTCAGAAACTTCAATTCCTTCGATTCCTTCAAGCTCCTTACTTTCTTGTAAAAAACTCATATCTTCTAAATCACGGGAGTCATCAAAAAAGCTGGATAACCCGTCATCTTCAAGACCTTCAGACTCAGTATCTTCATTTTCCATCACTCTTTTAAATTGTACCAGCGTAGAAATACTTGCCCTCATTTCATTTAATGAAACGGGGTAATTCCCTAATGGTTTATTTGTCATCAGGTCTTTAACAACTTTTACCACGCTGCCTTGGTCCTCTCGGAGCATTTCAAGAATACGGCGAAACCCAAATACAAAAGCCAATGACAATAGTAAGGCAGGAATTGCAATGGTTGCTCCAATAATGCTCAAATCCCCGAATTCTGCATCATTGCTGTCCCAATATTGAATGAGCCAGGCTGTTCCAGGTATTTCGATTGTTTTGGTGCTCGTGGAATCCAGAAGATCCTTATTTCCATGGGTCTGAATAACTACTTTTCCTTGGTTGAGGGCTATTAATCCCTGATCCGTTTCTGCTTCATTGATAATCTTGTTTAGAAAATCATATTGTAGACTTGCCAGAATAACACCTATAACTCGTCCTTTTCTCTTGATCTGTCTGGCAATTGCCAGGTGGCGGTGTTCTCCGCTGCCCTGGATAACCGCTGGTTGGTGTTTGTTAGGCGTTTCTTTTACCAGGTCAAGGTCAGCAAATCCCAAGTGAGGGGTATTAGTCTTATCTAAATCTGCCGATTCGGGCAGCAAGACTCTGACTATCATTGCACCAGGCAGGTAATTTTCCATTTCAATAGCCAGTGCTTGCATGGTAGACTGATTTTCGGCTCTAACAGCAGCTATCAAAACTGGGTTTTCAGCCATTTGGTCAAGTATTTGACTTAATATATTTATTTGTCCCGATATTCTATACGCAACCCCTTTAGCAAGATTGTTCCCTGCATTTTCATGTGCTTGTGTGATCTGGGTTTTTGAAAACAAATAGACACCACCGCCGACCAAAATGATCAACGTCACTGCTAGTACTGCTAAAATCGAAAAAATACGAGCCATTTATATCAACTCCTGACCGAAAATAAGTTACTGTCGACCTGTGTGTCCAAAACCACCCTCCCCACGATGACTTTCGTCAAATTCTGTCATTATTTCAAACTGTGTTTGTACGATCGGAACGAACACCATTTGTGCTATCCGCTCACCGACCTTGATGGTAAATTCCTGTTGCCCTCTATTCCAGCAGGAAACAAAAACCTGGCCTTGATAATCGGAATCTATCAGTCCCACCAGATTGCCTAAAACAATGCCATGTTTATGCCCAAGGCCAGATCTTGGTAATAATACCGCCGCCATAGTTGAATCTGCAATATGTATGGCAAAACCGCTGGGAATCAAGGTTGTTTCTCCGGGCGCCAATAAAACAGGCTCCTCCAGGCAAGCTCTAATATCGAGACCTGCAGAACCACCTGTGGCGTAGTCTGGCAAAGGAATCTCATTGCCAAGGCGCTGGTCCAAAATTTTAAGTTGTACTTTTTTCATCCATTCTCTCAGCAATTAATGCGATTAATTTCTTGGCCAGTTCATTTTTATCCATCAGCTCGAAAGTTTGTTGCCCATTTCGCCAAAACACCTGTAAGGCATTTTTATCATCTTCAAAGCCGCCAACATCTTTACCTACCCAATTTGCGGCGATCATATCCAGTTTTTTGCGTTCTAGTTTGCCTCTAGCATATCTCTCTAGGTCATCGGTTTCAGCTGCAAAACCGACTGTGAAAGGGCGGGGGGTTGAACTGGCTACAGCCCCTAAAATATCTTTATTTTTATAAAGTGTTATGGATGTCTGTTCGGCATGTTTTTTTATTTTTTTTTGCTTTATTTCACCCGGGCTATAGTCTGCGACAGCAGCAGTACCAATATAAACATCATGAAAGCCAGAGCGCTGTAATACTTCATCATACATTTGCACTGCCGTTTCAACTTTGACCAAACTAACTTCGGAGTGGGGAACCAGACTGACCGGACCACTAACCAATGTGACGGTAGCGCCTTCAGCGATGGCCGCATCCGCGAGCGCATACCCCATCTTACCAGAGCTTCTATTAGTAATATAGCGTACTGGATCTAACGGTTCTCGTGTAGGTCCTGCGCTAATCAAAACTGATTTTCCTTGTAATAGGGAAGTAGGCTTATTGGTAATTAGCTGTGCGCAAATATCAACAGGTTCAGTCATGCGTCCATATCCCCGTTCACCACAGGCCTGATCTCCGGCTTCAGGGCCAATAATGTTAATCCCATGCTGTTCTAATCTCTTAAGATTTTCCTGAGTCACAACTTTATTCCACATCGCCTGGTTCATCGCCGGGGCTATATAGACTGGGCATTCCGATGCTAAATACAGGGTTGTCAGTAAATCATCAGCAATACCATGACTAAATTTAGCAATAATATCAGCACTGGCGGGAGCAACAACCAGCATATCCGCCCAACGCGCCAGATTAATATGGCCCATTGCATTTTCCTGGCTTACATCGAGCAATTCTGTTGCAACAGGATGTCCAGATAGCGCCTGGAAGGTTAGCGGTGTAACAAACTGCTGGGCGGCACGCGTCATTACTACGCGAACCTCAGTGTTTTCTTTACGTAGCAGCCTTACCAGCTCAGCAGACTTGTAAGCTGCGATACCGCCAGTAACTGCCAATAATATTTTTTTATTAATTTTGCTTACCACGACTCAGTTATAACGTTCTATTATGGCAAGTTTAGACGATTTCTTCTATGCTTACTTGATTATTGTCAAGGAGATTCTATTGTCCATCACCGATTGGCCGGAACAAGAACGCCCCAGAGAAAAATTACTAATGCGCGGCTCTGCTGCACTTACCGATGCTGAATTGTTGGCAATTTTTCTACGTACGGGTACTCGGGGGAAAACAGCGGTTGATTTGGCAAAGGAATTATTGCAGGATTTTGGTTCGTTAAAAGCCTTACTGGGTGCAGATTGCCAACGCTTTTGCCAAAGTCTCGGCCTGGGTACAGCCAAATACGCACAGCTTCAGGCCGTATTGGAAATGGCCAGACGGCATTTTATCGAAGTCTTGCAGCATAGTGATGCGCTTTCTAGCCCGGAAGCAACACAGGCTTATTTGAGTGCACAACTAAGAGGCTATAACTATGAGGTATTTGCTTGTTTGTTCCTCGATAACAAACACCGAATCATAAAGTTGGAAGAGTTGTTTCGTGGCACTATAGACGGTGCCAGTGTTTACCCCAGGGAAGTAGCGAAACGAGCCTTACACCATAATGCTGCAGCGGTTATCTTTGCTCACAACCATCCTTCAGGTGTCTCTGAACCCAGCCAGGCAGACAAGCAAATCACCGATAAACTGAAACAGGCATTAATGTTATTGGATATCCGTGTGCTGGATCATTTTATTATTGGTGATGGCATACCTTATTCATTTGCGAAACATGGTTTGTTATAACTACCATCACCTTTATTTCAATTATTCTTTTTCGTAGGAAAATTCAGCCTGAATAGCTGGTGGCTGTACAGTGAAAAACTTTTTAAAGTACGGCATAAAGCTGGCTGTAATAGGAATTGAATAAAAACAATACATCGCAGCAGCTTCCCCGGTTGTTACACCGAAGTACCATTGCGGCATAAACAATGTCATTATGGCCCCGGCAAAATGGTAGGAGGCAATTTTCCAGTTATTTTTCCACAGAAAACCACTGACTCCTAAGGCGAATAGCGAGCCATGCGTAACCAGCAAACCAAAGGCACTGGGGATGTTATAGCCGATATGATATTTACCCATAAATAGGCAGGCAATCATATCGCCGATAAAGTTAGGTTCAATATCAAACAGCTGCCATTGTTGTGGCAAGAAGCTAAAAATCAGAAACATACCGCTTAAAGTAGCGCCGAGGACAGTAGCTTTTTTTAGTGCAGTTTTGTCTGATGAGTAGGTTGCCAGTGCTGGCATAATTGCTAACGCCTGCATACTGATATGATAGGTCGATAATTCACTCAAAAACAGGTTGGTTCCAAAACCACATTGATCTGCAACCGGATAGGCAAAATACTGAATAAATTCCATCAGGGAAAAATGGAAAATTGCATAGGCTCTGGCAGCCCGAACCCAAAGGGGCTCACTTTTATCCAGATAAGTAACACTAGAGGCGGCAAGTCCAACAAGACCTAGCCCAAGAGACATATCGGCACTAAAACACATGACTACTAAACCCTGACACAAAATTATTAAGGTGCATAATTATACAAGGGTTTTAGCATATGGTTTGATGTATTTTGTATAAATTTTGAACTTTGCAGGTTAACTAGCAATCTCTTAAGTTTGGCTTAAAAGCTAACCCGCACACCACTCCAGACACCGAATGGTGGTGCTACCCCTACAAATTTGGGATTGGAAAAACTTTCAAAACCAGGTAATTCGTTTGATTCACCGAGCAAACCAAAGGATTCATATTTGTTATCCGCGACATTTTCCATCAATACAAATAATGAGAAATTGTCGTTGATTGCATAGCTGCCATGTAGATTAAGCACCCAGTATGGCTCTAGCTCTGAAAGATAATTTCCTTCATCACCACGTACATGTTGCCCGGAATTAAATGAAATATCCGCACCAACTTTAAGGCCTTTAATAATCGTAACTTCAAGACCAGCATTCAATTGATGTTGCGGAATGCCAGGAATGCGATCACCTTTATCTACACCTATCAAACCCGTTAATTCATTGCGGTTGGGGTGTGTTGGGCTACTGATAGAAAAGGAGTCTTGAAAAGTGGCCTCAATAAAACTGTAATTGGTATACCAGTCTACTCGATCCCACACGTTGCCGCGCAGATTGACCTCAATTCCCATTCGCCGAGTATCACCGATATTATCAAAGAAACCGATGTTGGATGTGGCACCACCGGTGGATTGAAACATGATGTCATTGTTATTGATTGTATGAAAGAAAGTTACATTCCAGGCTAAATCATCCCAAATTTTACCTCTTACGCCAGCCTCAAAGCTTTTGGCTACCACTTGTTCCAAGTGCGGGTCAGCTAGAAAAGCATTGGGTAAACGACATTCATTTTCTGGATCAGAACAGGCCAACTCGATAATAGTTGGTGCTCGGGTTGATTCACTGTAACTACCATAAAAATTCAGGTTGTCCATGGCCTGCCAAGTTAACCCAACCGATGGGTTAAAACGATCATATTCATGTATTCCGTATAATTCAGGATTGTTTCCTAATTTATCGTTGAGTGTGATCTTAGTGTGGTTATACCGGCCTGCAACGGTAAATGCCAAGGTATCGGTAAGATCAAAGGTGTCTGTAAAATACCAAGACCAGGTTCGAGTGCTGCCATTCATGACCAAGGCATCATCAGGAATAAAAATACCGGTTCGATCAGTACTGCGGTTTTTTTGTAGATGGGCAACTTCTACTCTGGATTTATAATCAACTAAACCACGGTCAAAAGAGCCTCCTACGATAAGCTGGTTACCGTGACCAAATACATCGTGTTTGAAAGCGCTTTGTAGATTTACACCAAAACTAGTCTGTTCACGGGTGCTGATATTATTAATGGCATCTAGAGGGTTTTCCTCAGATGAAGGAATTGGGTTTCCGTTTTGATCGACCAGTAAGTTGTCATCTTCACAGGGTGGAGCGTCATCATCATCGTCGTCACCGATGGCTAAAAACGAATCTCCCCCACTTTCACACTCAATAAACCCTGAATCATCGCCGTTGAATGAATTAGTAATGGTTTCCCGCCAGTAGGCATTTCCGGCTAGCTGGATATTATCATTCAGCCAATGAGTTCCTTCCAGAGTGAGGAATTTCATATCATTTTTAGTAATATCTGGTGAAGTAAAAACAGCACTTCGATTCTGTAAAGCCAGCTCTAATGGAATGGCACCGTTACCAATCAGGTCGCTTTTCCCATAGAGAAACCCCAGATCAACTGTGGATTCATCAGTGTGCCAACCCACAGTACCGTATATATTCAGTGCATCTGAAGGCGATGCGTCACGCCATCCTTGTTCATCAAAATATCGGACATTTACAAAATAACCAAAATCACCATAACTGCCACCACTTTCGGCAGAAACAACCACACGATCATACGAACCCCCGTACACTTCAAGTTTATGTCCTGGAGAGTTAAATCCATTTTTGGTCTGTATAGAAATAGCGCCACCCAAAGTATTTAAGCCAAATAGCGGATTGGAGCCACCGATCAGATTAATGCTGTGAATCATGGATTCGGGTATTAAATCCCAATTGACATTATCCCCAAAAGGATCATTGAATCGGGCGCCATTAACAAAGATACTTAAACCTTGTGGCAATCCCAGCAAAGGTGAAGCTGAATATCCTCGGTAATTTAGGTCAGGTTGTAACGGGTTGTTTTGCGCAGCATTGAGATTCACACTACTAAGATTTCGGCTTAGAAAACTGGTCAAATCCAATGCTTCAGAACGATCAATGTCTTCACTGGTAACCGATTGAATATTGGTTGGTATTTTGTTTTTTGGTAGCCCGACACCATGAACCGGACTAACTCCGATTACTTCAACTTCCGGTAGGGTAACTGGATTATCGTCCGCTTGAACTTGATGCCAAGATGAAAACTGTAAGCTAAGAAATACCCAGATAAATAGGGTAGGTACGAGTTTATGGTTTGTTTTTCCTGCATTAATGTCCATATTTCGCTGGCCATAAGGCCGGCTTATTCTGTTTGTGATTTCTGTCATTTCTGGGATGGAGAATTCAGTTAGCTAGACTAAAGCGAAAGCCTTTATGGATTTATTAGTGGTCAATTCGCGCCTGCGGATAAGGATACTGATTAGTCACAAAAAGTCATTAGGAAAAATTCCTGAATTAACTTTTTACCCTATTCTGGAATGAGGATTCAATAATATCAATTCAGCCTCAAGATATTTTTCGGCACTGGTTTTAACGATATTATCTGGCAGAGAAGGGCCGGGAGCGGTCTTGTTCCAATCCAGGCTTTCCAGATAATCTCGAATGAACTGTTTGTCAAAGCTGGGGGGGCTGATTCCGACTTGATATTGCTTGGCAGGCCAGAATCTTGAAGAATCCGGGGTTAACACTTCATCAATCAAATAAAGCGTCTCTTGTTCGTCCAGACCAAATTCAAATTTGGTGTCAGCAATTATAATCCCTCTATTTTTTGCATAATCAGCTGCTTCGTTATATAGCTGCAAACTAACGTTTCGTACTTTTTCCGCCAACTCTTTTCCCAACAGATCTACCGTTTTGGCAAATGATATGTTTTTATCATGATCGCCGATTGCTGCTTTAGTTGAGGGCGTATAAATAGCTTCAGGTAATTGTTGGGCTTGCTGCAAACCTTGCGCTAACTGGATACCGCAGACTGCTCCATTTTTCTGATAATCTTTCCAGCCTGAACCGATTAAATACCCACGAACAATTGCTTCGACAGGCAGTGGCCGCAGTTTTTTTACTATAATTGCACGTCCTTCAACCTGCACTCGTTCATCAGCATCTGGAAGCACCTGTTCTAAAGTGATATCCGCCAAATGATTGGGGATAATTTTCTGTGTCTTAGCAAACCAGAAGTTAGATACATTGGTTAATACCCGGCCCTTGCCTGGAATTGGTTCTGGCAACACTACATCAAAGGCCGATATCCTATCCGTAGTGACAATTAGCATATACTGATCATCAATTTCGTAAATATCACGAACTTTTCCCCGAGCCAGCAGTTTCAGGCTGGGCAGGGATGATTCAAACAAGGCGGCAGGTGCTGCGGTCATTAGTCTCTCTCTAAAAAACTCAAAATATGTTGTAACTGTTCAGCTCACGCCTGATTTTCACGATTACGGCGTCAAAAGTGCTCATTTATACACATAAACTGCGCGCTTTTTCCTTGTACTCACAAAAACCAGACGCAATCTGAACAGTCACAGGGATATGCTGAATAGTTACAATATGTTATTAATGTATCATTTCTAAGAGTATGGATAAATAAGCATGAGTTGGCTGGGTAAGTTTTTTGGGGGTGCATTTGGCTTTTTATTGGGGGGGCCTTTAGGTGCAATTTTAGGTGCATCTATTGGTCATCAGTTTGACGAGGGCATGGCTGGTTTTGAAGGCATAGACCGGGGAACATTCGAACACGGTGAGCAACATCGTGTACAAATGGCATTTTTCACGGCTACCTTTGCAATTATGGGGCATATTGCCAAAGCGGATGGCAAGGTATCTCAAGCCGAAATTAATCTCGCTAAGCGGGTTATGGATGAAATGGCTCTGTCGCCAGAAATGCGGGATACTGCGATAAAGTTGTTCCAACAGGGTAAAAAGAAAGATTTTTCCCTTGATGACGTGCTCATACAATTTCGTCATGAATGTCACCGGCGGGTCCACTTAATTCGTATGTTTTTGGAAATTCAACTGCAAGCAGCCTTAGCTGATGGTGTGCTTGACAGGGAAGAAGATCGGATATTGCTTCATATCTGTCAAATGCTCGGTGTTTCCCGTTTTGAATTTGAGCGTCTAAAAATTCAAATTCAGGCGCAACAACGCTTTTATAGTCACGGCAGACAACAGCAGGCTAGGGCAAAAACCTCTAGCTTGCAGGATGCCTATGCAATATTAGGAGTTGATGCTTCAGCAAGCGATGCCGAAGTTAAAAAAGCTTATCGGAGGCTGATGAATCAAAACCACCCGGACAAACTGGTCGCTAAGGGTCTTCCCGAAGAAATGATGACCTTGGCTAAAGAAAAAACCCAAAAAATCAGTAAAGCCTATGATGTTATTCAGAAGGCGAGGAAATAACTGCTCGGGCCAGCCAATCATCAAAAACAAGGTGCGCATCATCAATACCCATTTTTTTCAATGCTGAGAATAACTGAATGGAAATTGGAAGCCCGAGAGTTTTTAGTTCTTTTTCAACTTTCAAAAGGGTGTTTTTTGCCGCACCGTAATTAAGCTTATCGGTTTTGGTTAGTAAAATATGTAAGGGTACCGAGGCATGTTCACACCAGTTAATCATTTGCCAATCAAATTCCGTCAAAGGGTGGCGAATATCCATCACTAAAACGATGCCACAAAGCGATTTACGGTTATGCAAATAACCTTCCATCAGCTGATACCATTGTTTCTTTATTTTCTCTGGCACTTTAGCATAGCCGTAACCCGGCAAATCAACAAATCGATGATCTTCATTGATTGCAAAAAAATTGAGCAATTGGGTGCGCCCAGGTGTCTTGCTGGTTCGCGCTAACGATTTTTGTCGTGTTATAGTGTTAATGGCACTGGATTTACCGGCATTAGAGCGACCGGCAAATGCTATTTCCTTACCTTGGTCGGCTGGAGTACCCGACAACTGTGCAGCACTGATTATAAAATGGGCTTGATGATATAGTGGATTCATCGATATCTTATTTTGGAATGCTATGGGTCTGGGATTATGAAGGACACCTCTAAGTGTGCCTTTTTGACCGATTTCGGCGTTGGATAATTTTCTGCGATCCTCATGTATCACATATACACTGCAGTTCTCGAAAATCATCCGTCTTGAACTCGAACAAACTACGAATTATTAGAGGCGCCCTAAATTGAATCCAGTTGTTTACTTGAGCGTATTCTCAAGCATCGAAATAATAGTATGCTATTTTAGCATTTCTCATAAATCCTTTTTTATCATTTCAATGCTTTGTTCTGCCATGGGTGTGGCTCGTACAAAGCGCGTGACATTAATATAATGAGTTTACGTTTTCAGATTAACATTTATGTCCTCGTGTCGTCTCTATTACTTCTAGTAATCGGTAGCTCTGTAGTTATCTGGCAAGCTAAAAATGCAGTTGAGAAGGAAGTTGACTCATCCATTACCTTGGCTAAAAACCTGATAAAGTTAGGCTTTTCGAAATCCCAGAAGGCACAATGGGATGAAGCGTATTGGTTACGCCATTTAACCTCACTTAAGCAAACTCGACATTTAACAATCCAGCTTAAATCACCTTCTGAAAATTATCCACAATTTGATAAAAACAAGGTGCGGCAGGATCCGAAAGAAATACCACCGCAATGGTTTATTAATCTCGTGTCAGTGGACTCTGTGTTGGTCGAGCATGAAATTATTTTTAATGATGGCAAAAAATATACATTCTTCATCAAAGCGGATCCTTTGGATGAAATAACTGAAGTTTGGCAAGAAAGCCTCACTTTTTTTAGTGTTCTATTTTTATTAACATTGTTTACTTTTTTAACTATTAACCTTGCGTTCAATAAAGCAGTCAAATCTATTGCTATTATTGTCAACAACCTCAAGCACATAGAAACAGGGGAATACAGACAAAAACTGCCTGTATTTTCCACTTCAGAATATAATGATATTGCCATGGCGATTAATCATATGACTGATGTAATGGCAAGTACAGAGCAAGAGAATCGTGAGCTTACTCTGCATTCATTAAATATCCAGGAAGAAGAGCGGCGATATTTGTCCCAGGAACTACACGATGAATTGGGTCAATCACTCACAGCAATAAAAGTAATGGCAGTCACGGCCAATCATGAACAAAGCAATACAGCTGAAATAACTGATTCTATTATCCAAATCTGTGATCATCTCATCACGGTTGTAAGAAATATGATGCATCAGTTACACCCTTTAATATTATCAGAATTAGGCTTAAAAGCTGCTCTGGAAGATTTAGTTAATCAGTGGTTAACCAGGAATCCTGAAATATCCATGGCATTAAAATGTAGCCATCAAGCTAATCAATTAAATAACAATGCTGCTACCCAGGTGTTCAGAATTATCCAGGAATGTCTTACTAATGTTATTCGTCACGCCGAAGCAAAACAGGTTAATATTGAGCTTTTGGTCAGTAATAATTACTCTCAAACACTTCTACTAAAAGTTATAGATGATGGTGTGGGATGCGACATTGACAGTAAAATATCGGGGTTTGGATTGCGTGGTATGCAAGAACGAATCAAGATGCTGGGCGGTGAACTCAATATTCAATCCGAACCCAATAGAGGGATGACGGTTACTGCTAACATACCTGTGCTATGAGCAAAATTAAAATCATTCTGGTTGACGATCACGCCATAGTCCGTACTGGCTTCCGCTTACTACTAGCAACAAGCGATACCATTGAAGTGATAGCAGAAGCGGATCGTGGTGAACAAGCCATTCAACTGGTTGAAAATAATCCAGTCGATGTTTTGGTGATGGATTTATCGATGCCAGGTATCGGTGGGCTGGAAACCATTCGGCGAATTTCTGAGCGAAACAGTCATGTCAAAATACTCGTTTTTAGCGTTCACGATGAACAAGTTTATGTCAGTCGCGCTTTGGATGCTGGCGCAAAAGGCTATATTACCAAAAATAGTGCGCCTGAAATTTTAAAAAAAGCTGTTCATCAAATAGCAGGAGGCAATCGTTACATTGAACAAGGATTGATAAAAAAAACTGATCGACAATCACCTGATTGTAACTATCAAACTATTATTAATGATTTCAGTGCAAGAGAATTCGATATTTTTTTGCTTCTGGGTAGAGGGTTAACAGCTCATAAAATTGCTGATGAACTCTGTTTAGGCTATAAAACTGTTGCCAATTACAGCACTCAGATTAAAAAAAAGTTGCAGGTCGCTACGATTGCCGAGTTGGCAAATATTGCTTTATCACTTAGGA
>JAUXDP010000034.1 GCA_030618325.1 Methylococcaceae bacterium
CCGCGGCTTTGGCCCGAGAGGACACTCTTATCCAAACAGGCTATATCTTAATAATGGCGATTTGACGTTTACCGATATATCACAATCAGCTGGCATAACGGGGATTTATGTGGATAAAACCACTGGTCGCATTGCTAGTGACGGCGCATGTGCCGTTGGGTTTAGCGATTATAACAATGATAATTTACCAGATATTTTTGTGGCAAACTGCAATGCATTTAAAGTGGATCAGGCAGGCATACTTTATGGCAATGATATAATTCGAGCAACACCCTTTAATTTATTTCGAAACAATGGAGATCAAACCTTTACCGATGTTGCATCAGAGGCAGGGTTGGGTGTTCTTGGATTCTGGATGGGCATTGCATTTGGAGATTTTGATAACGATGGCCATATCGATTTTTTTGCTACCAGCTCTGGAACAGCATCAGAATTCATGAATGTACATGAGTTGATGCATAACAATGGCGACGGTACTTTTACAAATATTACTGAGAGAAATTTAGCGAAAACCCCATTTTCCTGGGGAACCACCGCTGCTGATTTCGATAATGATGGTGATTTGGATTTATTTAAAGCGGGCTCACTTCCACCTTTCAACATCAGAGGTTCTGACGCCAGTCCGGGAGAATTTTTTCGTAATGAAGGCGAAAATGGATTTGTTGCTGATCTTGGTGCGACGGATATCGATTTAAGTGATGACTATGTCACCGGATTGGCTCAAGGAGATTTTAATGGCGATGGGTTTGCTGATATCGTAATCGTTCGATCAGCTTTTCAAATCAATCTTCCATCTTATTATGATTTCAGTTTCGATATCCCCAATGGTCAACCTGTATTACTTCAGAATAAGGGCAACAACAATGATTGGCTAACTGTGCAGCCTGTAGGCACTATAAGTAACAGTATGGGTATTGGTACTCGAATCGAAGTATTCTCACCTAATAACCCTGATGCTACCCGACAGGTTCGGGAGGTTCGGGCAGGCAGCAGTTTTGCTTCATCAGAAAGCCCTTGGCCTACTTTCGGTCTTGGCTTAGGGCCAAATCCAGGTTATAACCTTAAAATTAGCTGGCCATCAGGACTGGTCGAAGAATTTCCTTCTGTGTCGACCGGGCAGATTTATGATGCAGTTGAAGGAAACGGCATACCGCAATGATATTGGTAATCACCTGTTCATGATTTTTGGGTTTATGTGGTGTCAAAAATCTTGAAACTACTGAAATAGGTTTCGGTAGAGTGAATTTGAGGTTCTGGGGTTCAAAAAACCCCAGAAACAAATATTGAATCTTTTAGTCTGAGAAAAAGGGTAGGGGATACTTATCCTCAAATCGATACGGTAAATTAATTCCGAAAACAAAATCCCCCGCTGCTTCTGTTAGTCCAAAAGCAACAAACGGCTCTACAAATAATGCCTTCGTCAATTTTATAGTAGAACTAAACTGTAGCGAACTAATATCTTGTGCTGAACCTGGAACCTCAAAACCATTAACTTCATCCCGCAGCACGGTAGATCCACTCAATGCGACTGCAACACTGACACGGTTATTCAGTGAGAAGCCGCCACCAAGAGAGTAAGAAATTTGATCACCTAAATCAACCCCTCCAGCTGGCAGTCGTGCGGTATACCCAAGAGAACCAAAGAAAACGACCGGATCGATAGTCTTGGTTAGTGACATTCCAGCTCCGACACTCCAGAGTCCCGAACCTAATCTCCTTTTTTCATCACCGGTTGGAGCTTTGGCGTTTAGATTAATGGCAACGCCTGGGGTAGATCCGCTTTCATGCCAAGCGGTATATCTGAGGGCCCCGCTAATATCCCCTATCCCTATATGATTATTATGATTTACTACCCTTTCCTGATTAACCGTAAATGGAGCAGAGTCGGTTTCTAGCTCAGTGTAGCTATATGGGAACGATAGGCTTAAGGCGAGATCGTCAGCGATGCCATAACTCACACTCAGATTAGTATCTACCGCCCGAGTAACTAAACTATTGCTAAGGGCTAAATTTTGATCTTTTTGACAAAACTCCGAACCCGCGTTGGGATTGAAACAGGCGGCGCGGTCGGTACTCTGTGCATAGCTTAGGCCAAATTCAACCTCTAGCTCACCTCGTCTAAATAATACTTTTTGTCTTCTTAAGAAGGTATCTAATTGCCTCTGCATATCTGCAGCTTCTTCTTCGCGGCTCCCTTCGGCAATACCTCCTGTGTCCTTTTCGACGTGGGGGCCTTTTTCAGTAGGTACTTCATCAGGTGCTGCTGTTGCGATTTTGGTCTCAGAGGATGGGGCTTGCTGTAAAAGAGATTGCATCTGAGCCTTAAGAATTTCCACCTCTTGTAGAAGCTTCTCATATTCCTTTTTGGGGACCAATTGGTCCTTGCTATGATGAGTATTCATATCAGCTAGGGTGGTTCGGGTCTTTGGGATTTTAGTAGACGTATTGGTCTGGGGGCGTTTCGCAAGCACTTCAATCACATGAGTCTTATCTGCTAGTCCTGCTGCAGCCAATCTCTTGACCGCTCGATCAAGATTTGACTGAGAAGAGAATGCTCCTGCGGCCACTGTGTAGCCTTCTTTATGAGAAATTAGCCTGGTGTCAAACTTTAGTTGGTGTAATTTACCGATTACTTTTTGAGCCTCTGCGCGAGTAGGGAAGGTTCCTAATTGAACCCCTTGCAGCTTATGTTGATTTTTGCCCGCAAAGGATGGCACCGAGGAACAAGAAATGGCGATGATACAGGCAACTTTAAGTAGATAAATTAAGTATTTTGGATGCATCATCGCTTGCTTCTTTCTGTGCTGCTGAGGTGAAGGAGTCACTGGTTTTATTCCTCGCTTGGGAATTACATCTTGCTTTATCGTAATTTTTCCTTGGTTGGAAGAGGGTGATGATATTAAATAAAAATGTGAGGTATTATTCATATGCTTTTTATTATTATTGTGAGTTGATGAAAGTTACAAAACAATATAACAGTTAGCGGATTCCTGATCGTAGGGTTAAGTTAACGGTATGGTCTCGAAGGTTATTGACGCCCAAGAGAAGCCTACGAATGTCAGGCCGGACATAATCATCTGGTCGAGCCAGGGCTAAAGGATAACTGAGAATATTTTCTTCTCCAGCTCTACCCAGTGCGAATACGATACCTCCATATTCTTCTTTGAAATGTACGACGCTCATGCGTAGGTTGCCTCGGCTAGGATCTGCCAGAAAAACCCGGTCCCCGGCAATGCCTCTTAATACCGCAAAATGGTGATAACCGAAGGGTTCGACATAGACGATAACGGGTGCCTTGAGCTGTCTAAGCTGCTCAACTGTTAACTTAAAGCCAGCTGCCTTATAGCCTTTTTGTTGAGCTGCATATTTCAGATCCAAGAGAGAAAATCCGCTTTTTTTCTTGCGCTTACGCTCCTCTTCTGTAAGCTTATCCGTCCGGATCTTGAGTATGTCGAGTATTTCTTGTTCAGAAATGTTCTCGCCAAAATAATAAGCAAGCAGTGTCGTTAAGGCTGCTGCACCGCACGAGGCGTCCAACTTCTGTTTAACGACATGTTGGTCGCGAAGTTCTTTCCATGTATGTCTCTTTACTGAGCTGGTTTTGGGAATGTCCGAAATATTCGGGGAGTAGTCTTCGGCTTTACTTATGTTGGCTAAAGTGGCTTGCAGGAGTAGTGCGCATCCAAGAAATTGTCCTGCTTGAATTATGCGGGAAGAAGGTATTGCCAAACCAAATGGTATTAGTAAATCCATGACCTTATACTAACATGAAACTTTATGGCCTTTTTTTGATTTTTTTTCTGGCAGTGCCGGCAACAAGAACTTTCTACGGGACCCTATTATGAGGAAGCTTTGAAGCCAATAGCAAATTATGTCTACTACTGTAGGTTTGGTGATTGTCGATTACGGGAATGTTGGGTATGTTTGAAATCTGGGCTTGTGCCTTACACTCTCAAAATAAGACTGAATATTGAACAGAGACTCAGGGCGACTAACCTAAACAACCGCCAAGTAAGTAACTACCCCAGGGAATAAACGACGCGGAAAAGTACTGTGTAGTATATTCACTAGGATAGTTACCCCTCATTCGATAATTATCCTTCTATTCGAGATGGAACCATTGAATGAGAGTCCTGAAATAATTAGGTTGATTCGATTAGAAACCAACAACACTCAGGAATTGAGCAGATGTTACTGGTAGTGCATTTGTAACTGTGAATACAGATACGTCACCGGTACCCGTTGCAAGGAAAGAACACAGTGCAACGCCAACGCCGCCATCAGCAGCACCAGTATTATCACAAACTGATCCACCTTCAGTAGCGGCAAGTTCCATATTTTGGACAGGAGCAGCTTGGATATTGCCAAGAGCACGGAAATCTTCAGCCATAACAGAAGTTGATAACGCTATAGCTGCAACACCAGCCAATAAAGTTACTTTTTTCATTTTTTATTCTCCTAAATGTTTATAAAGAAATGAGAGTCATTTTTATTATTTCACCCTCAAGTAAACTGAAGTTTTTCATTTAATATCGCCGTTTGTACAGGAATGTATATTTAGTGTTAGGGTTTGCACATTGAAAATGTAGCCCCAGCTTTAACATCCATTCCCTTTTTAAGTACTGACTCAATTAACGGGAAACTTCAGCTAGCTAAATCCTAACATTCTGATAGAGTTGCATACAAATAAGTATCTGTGCAACCTATGAAATGGAAGCGTTATCTAACAATAAGTATTGGATGTAAAATCAATAACTTAGGATGTTATTAAAAATAAAAGTAAGCAATAGACTACATTAATACCAGGGCAAGATTACAAATATACTGTAGAAGGTGACTGATTTTGAGATACAAGATGCGCCTTGAAATCTTAAGAAAAGATTAAATCAATGGCCTCCAGGCCCAGTTAGAATGGAGAATAAAGGTGGCGTAATGGACAGAAAAAACTAGGCACTTTTCTATAAATTAGTATTTCTAAGGGTGAATGAAATCGTGTTTGATTGTTCAAATTTTCGGTCTAAGTAATCTTTGTAGTTGTAAGGCTTCATGGCAATATGAATATATTGAAGGTTGCATAACAGAAGGATGTTCCCTATCAAAGCAGTGTCTTGAAGGTCAGACTAGAGTAACTGCTGGCTTGTTAATTGCCTAAACTATTGGTAATTGAGGGCTGGTAATTACACACCAGCCCTTACCTTACAAGCTCACTAAGGGCTTGTAGATCGGAATTTTGCTTCTTTCCTATCTTGATGGTCGAATCCTAACCCCCCAAATACCCAGCAGTGCGCTCATAAACAACCAAATGGCTGGCGGTATAGGTACAAAGGTTGCACGTACCGCCCACCTGGCCTCGGATAGTTCTACAATGCTACGTTTGAACAAGTGACCGTGTGGACCACCAAAGACAAACCCATTATCGATAATTTGCTCTGCCTGTATAAGATCAAAGAAGTCTCCAACTTCAGGCTTAAAAGCTTCAGCAGAATCATCGGGCAGTAAGATATCATCTACCAATTTTATAAACAAACCCCCATTTAAGATGGCGATTTTGAAAACCTCCAATGTATCATATTCTATACCCTGAACGTTTCCGCCAATTTTGAAAGTGGTTATACCTGTTTCTGTTTGGGTGAAATTTCCATTAAATCTATTTGTCTCGGTATTATTTAATATATTGCCTTCTTCTAGTTCCCCACCAATGAGCAAATTAGCTCCCTGAAGAGCTAATACGCTTTGGTTCGTAAAATTTGACTTTATTAAAATCTGTTTTCTCGTCTCCCCCTCGACTTTTTCATAAAGTTCAGGCAAATCGATAATGAAGGCTCCTGCATTTACAACCCCACCTGGACCAACTATAGATCCGCTGACCGCTTTGGCTCTAAAGACTGTGTTGTTAAACAAAACCGAGCCCCTAGATGCAGCAGAACCCGCAGCTGGTCCGTTTGCTAATATGATGCTTCCTTCTTCCCAGCTTGTATCATCTCCACCGGCTACTAGAATTCGCTCACCCCGCACAACTTTAACCCCTTTCCCCTCTAATTTTAATCCACCGTTTGCTAGCAGGAGTGCTGGAGCTGCCGTTCCAGTAGTAGGGCCCTGCAAAACTCCATTGCGAAAAGTTGTCTTATTTGCCACCACCAAGGTTCCGCTACCCCCTAAAATGCTAAACCCACTACCATCTAGGGTCAATGTTTCTGTATTGCTCACTGGTGCATTAAAGTTTGCTGTGGCTCCCCCTGTAATCGATGTATTGCGGACATTGTATATTCCTCCAATATTAGTTACTCCCAGGAAGCGACCGAATTCCACATTCTCCCCGGTAACGCTCGAACTCTCTAACAGCTCATGCACTCCACCCCCAAAATTAATTTTCCCTTGTTCTCCGGCTACAAAGGCTCCCGTACTAGTGCCGCCGCCGCTAAGCACCAACTCACCAACCTGCGTCCCCACAAAGCCGTGATTGTTCATTTTTGCGTTGATGGATACAATTTTGTCAGGACTGCTCAAACTGGCAACGAAAGCGCCGCGATTGTCGAATTTACCACGTCCGCTTAGTAGCCCCATAGAACCCATATCCACTTTGGCAATGAACACCCCCCCTGTTTCATTTACGAATCCGGAGTCACCTGAAAAGGGCATGAGGAAGTTTCCTTTGTTCCAATTCGCTATCTGATCTGTACTATTAATTACTACCGCGCTATCCTTAAACACCATAGCACCATTTCCTCCCAACTCTAATCCGCCAGATGCACGAATTGTTCCTGTACCTGACAGGGTGCCGCGTGTCCAGTTAAAGGTTTTATTGACATCCAAAGTATTGGCGTTAGTATTGAGTGTTCCTCCATTGAAGTTAAAGGCCTGGATGTCAAAATTTTGATCCAGATTAACTCCCCTAAAACCTGTGCGGTTAATGGTTGCATCATAATTTGTAATATTGGGATCACCATCGTCCCAATTGCTAGCAACGGACCAATTTCCACTCTGTAACCTGTCGCCCACCCAAATTAAGGATGCATCTGCGGCTTGAGCATTAGAGAAATGTAACCCAAGGTTTGCTGATAAAAGTAATACACTGATAAACAGGGTGATTTTTTTATTGGTATTTCGTTGAAAAAAGGTAACGGACAAATTCGGTTGACCTTGAAAAAAATTAATGAACATATTTTTACCTCCCAATCTTCATAAAAAGTAACGACTTTCTTACTATCCCTTCCCTTGGCTTTGATGAAAGAGACTTAATAACAAGGTCGTTATGAAATTACCCTATTCAGTTTGTTCAGTTACCTGGTTTTATTTGAGGAACCGAGCTAAAGAAGCTTTTTTTTGAGTGTCTGAATAGAGTTTTAGTATCCTCTTGATCATATGGAGTTTTGGTATTGTGAATACACTGTTTTGTGGGTTATTGTGTTGAAGTAAGGCCATGTTTTAATAATTATGTGGCGTACTTTGTGGGTTTTCCACAAAAAATAATGTATTCAGAATGCCGGAATTCAATGTGAGTAAGAGTATATTTAAAGCATCTAAAGTTTGATGCCTTGATTCTTCCCTCATTACAGAGAAAGTGATGATGAGGGTATTAAAAGCTGAATTTAAATGTATAAACACTCTTTCCATTTTTTCCAACCCGAATACAGAGTACCTTATCCAGGTACTGTATTCAATAGTTTGGAGGTTAAAGTCATTTATTGACAAATGATATGAATATTTCACTTATGTCATTAGATTAGCTGAGTGAAAACCTACCTAAAATGACCTGTGCTCAATTTACAATAAATTACTATGGACGTCATGTGATGTGGGGTGTGACGGTACAATAACTGTAATCTATTCGTAATTAGATCAAGGAATGGTGTCGAATTTTTCTTATGCTAAAGAGGCTTATAACGCCTGATGCAAAAAGCCAAACGCTAGCGGGGAGTGGAACAACCGTTTCATCCGGTATAAACAGGGATTCATTTAAGGCAACCGTATCAATAAAATAATCCCATTCTCCATCTGATAAGTCAGGAGAAAAAAGCACTGAGGTGATAGGAAGCACTTTTGAATCTAACCTAAATATTTCAAATCCATCTAATGGATTTGAGGACAGATCGATTAGTGATACCGAGTCTACTAATGTCTTATTAGAAAAAGCTTCTATCGTATAGCTGCCAGGGCGATTTAAACCGTTAAGTAAGACCCCTTCAATGGATGTCGCGCCGAATGATAAAGCGATATCGATTGATATCGTCGAATTGAGCGTTGGATGCCCGACTACTCTACCTGATGGATGGTTTGCCGTCCCATATAAATTGGGTACTGTAATCAAGGGTGTTGAAGGTATAAATGCTGGAAACCCAAGTACAACTCCACCTGTGAAGGTTAAGATACTATCAACTTCGATAGTTTGAGCCGGACCGGCCCTACTGAAACTACCGGAAGCGTTAATGATTGTTGGATTCGTTTCAAAGTCTACGATTGCGGAAAATGCAAGTTCTGAAAATGCTACGGCAACCAATAGAATGTTTGCTAAGAGACTTGTTTTTAAAGATTTGTGAAGATTCATTTTTATTACTCCTAAACTTAAATGTATTCTTGTGTTTTTATTGATAATTGAAGTTTTGGTTAGGCTTGTCGACCTCCTTATTTGACTCTGACTTTCGTTAAAAATGAGTATGTTGTCGAAATAACCTCGTCCATATTACCGCTTTTTTCACCCGGTACCAAGCGCTGAAGGCCATTTTGTTAGAAACTAACTTATGCTGCTACCCCAAAAGACTATCTTGATAGTCAATAGGGCTGATCAAAAAGCAGGAATTTGATCGATTTTGAAATATAGGCTTTTCTCGTGATCTTGTCTGAATTGTTTTTATATTAAGGGGGACGCAATTCTAGGTTCAAAATAATTGCGCAGAGGTTATGAATCAGGTAAGGTGATGGTTCGAAGACTAGATAATAGCTCAACTTTTTGCTGTTTTTTTGTTTCGAAAATGATCGGTGTGGGCTGTACTTTGTAGTGAGTTATTTAGTGCCCCAATTTGGCATTGATTATAAGCAAAGCTCGGTGCCTTATTCGTTTCTTGATTTAGATATTAGAATGAGGATAGAACCGAACGGATCTATTCAGGTGTAGATGGGAGCAATTCTCCATAGTAATTCAATAGTAGAAGTTCGAGAAATTACACCTCTTAAAATGCGGTAAATAGTTGCACTCCGTCATGTTTTAATCTGAAGACATAGTAGGAAAATACAATGATAAGAAAAATAATTTTGTTAAGTTGTGCGTTCGCGGTAACACTATCCTCCTCTATTCCTATGGCGGCTGATAACCAGCGTCTACCTGGTTTCCAAAAAACTAGTACTACTCCCACTCCCATTCAGGGAACAACGCTGGCAACCAGGAATGGAGGGGCAGAATGTATGGCGATCGACGATTCAAATTCTACTGGCTGGAATGGAGGAGAGATTTGTTTGGCTTCAGAAATACAAGATACCTCGACAGCTAATTTTGCGGCTGTTACCGATCTACCTGCTGCAAACTTCATGGCATTACAAGATTTAGAGTTTGCTGGTATTCCGGGTGCGGAATGCATGTCTGCTGGCGGCTCGAGCGAAGCCACAGGATCCACTGAAGGGTTTTGCATGGCTGCGGATCTCAGTACATCAGAAACTAATATTCAAAATTTTTCATTTAAAAATGGCTTACCTGCAACGGGTATGCAGTTTCTGCAAGCCATATTTGCTGATGGCAGCACACAGAGTGTTGGTGCACAAATCGTTCAGGAATGCATCTCACCTGATGGCTCAACTTTAGCTAATGAGAATGAGAGCTCTGGCGGGTTCTGTATGATTTCGAGTCTAAAAAAATCAATAACAGATTTTTCGGTTTTTTCGATTGCCAATGCTTTACCGATGGTGGGCTTGCAGTTCCTACAGGTTAAGTTTGCTGACATTAGCTCACCCGAGTTTCCGCTTTCATTTGACACGGAATGCCTATCTATAGGTGGCTCGGCTGCGAAAACAACTGGGACAACCGGAGGGTTTTGCCTCGCTTCAGATCTTAGTACCTCGGCAGTAAAATCAGCGAATTTTTCTGTTGCCCATAATGCACCCGTAACGGACTTGCAGTTCCTACAAATTACTTTTGGAGGCGATAGTTTAACAAGTGGCCAATTTACACCTTCTGGTTTTGGCGCGCCAATCGGAGCAGAATGCATCTCTGTTGATGGTTCGATTGCAGTTACTGGAAATCCCGATGGGTTTTGCCTGGTTTCAGATCTCATCGGTTCGACGGGCTCCTCTGCTATTTCTGTTGGCAATGATTTACCCGTGTCCGGCTTGCAGTTTCTGCAGGTTCAATTTATAGATGGCAGTTCATTTTCTGGATCAACCCCTTCTTCTGGTCTAGGTGCACCAATCATTGGTACGGAATGCGTGTCTATAGAAGGTTCGACTGCGGCTACAGGAAATGCCGAAGGATTTTGTTTGGTTTCGGATCTTATCAGTCCGACAATAGGCTTGGCTAATTTTTCGATTGCAAATAACTTACCGGTAAGGGCCTGGGAATTCTTGCAAGTTCCTGCTGAAGATGTCACGCGCTTTGGAGGTTCAAATATTGGCGCACCAGTGGGTGCCGTCGTTTCCGATTTTATGATGTTACCTTTTGACCTTCGATCCCCTTCTTCTGCTCAAGCCAACATTGTGGGTCGTCAAATGCGTTATTTCCACCTTTCTGATCAAACCAATGGGATGGAAGCATATTCAACCCCTTATTGGCGTGCTTACCCTCATTTAGGACTTTGGATTGGTCGCTAATTTTCACTTACATTCTCAGGCAACGTAAGCCATAAGGTACTATTAGGATTTGGTATCTTGGTTTTTATATTGTTGATTAGCAATATTACCCAATATCTTAAGGGTTGGATCTAAATTATTAATGTGTCAAAGCAGTTTTAAAAGCCAATTTGGCAGACTCTGATGAATCGATTCGCCAATCACATTCTTTATTAATATTAAACCAGTGAAATGCCTTTATTTTTTCGAAATCCGGGCTAGCTAGACGTTCAAAGGCATTTTTTATCCATTCGGCTTTGTTTTGTCCTGGCAGGTCATGTGGGCTTGCTTCGCAAGAGGCAAATTCGCCAATCATGATCGGTTTATCGCCAAATATTTCTGGATGGTCCACGAAGGTATGATAAATGTTCGCAAATATGTCATCGAACCACAACCATTCAGGCCAGCCTGGCTTGCCATCATTATTACCCCAGTTATATCCATCCATACATAACCAGTCTACATAGTCTGTGCCGGGGTAATATTGTTTGACTATATTGACATCAAAAGGGAAATTATTCGGGCACCAGACAAATTTAGCCTTGGTTGCGCCTACTCTTTTAAAAATATCGTGAACATGACGAAAAGCTTTGACGTAATTTTCTGGCTGATCCTGCCAGCGATAAAACTCTTCGCCATTCAATACATTATCCTGAATCATCTCATGGGCAAATCTGAAGCGTATTTCAGCACCCCAATCTTTAATATCATAGGCGTAAACGGTAATGTACTTATCGTAAGTGCCATTAATAATATCCTTTAAGTCGACAGCCGGCTCCCAGGTTATATGGAAAACGGTTGATGCCTTATTAGCTTTTCCTGCATTGATCGTGGTAAGCGCAGATCTAGGAAACCCAGGCTGATCTTTAGCATCCCAACCTTGAAACCACATGATGGAATTTAGCTCTCGGCCTGAGATATTTTCAATATTCTTAATACCTTCTAATGTTGGCGGGTTGGTACCAACGAATGCGCCCATTTCTATCTTGTTGGTTTTCGAGTTTCCTAGCAGATCTGCAGCAACTGAGTTAAGAAAATCTTGATTAGTAAGCCTATAAACAGCTATGGCAGAAATAAGAAATAGACTGGTAATAAACAGTCGTTTGAAAATGGTTCTAATGGGTTTAGTCATTACCTAAATATAAAATATTAATATTTACTCAATATTAAACCTAGAAAAATAAGTTACCAGGGTTTCTAGGAGCCACCAAATGCCTCTAATATTTTGTAAATATTTGGTGTTAACTTGCTTATTTATTAATGCTTTATATGCGGTCATCTTAATATTTTAGATTTTCTAAAGGTGGTGGGCAAACATACTAGAATAATAAAACCTATATCTATACATCAACGACCTAATACATCACCACGCATTGATTCTACCATTTCCAAGATTGATTCAATTTCATGATTTGGCACTTCCAGTTCATTTAAACTTGCATTCAGATGACCAACTAGGCGATCAAAATGTGTATCGTTTAAGCCGATTTCCACTAAGTGTTTGTGTGATTCACGAAGATCGAAGGGGCTGTATTGATAATCCTTGTTACCGAAAATCATAGACAGGAATGCTGTTTGCCTTTCAATTTGTGAGGTGATATCGACGTTTTCAAAAAAATGGCTGATTTCTGGATCTGCTATGATTTTCCGATAGAGGACATCGACGGCTTTTTTTACCGCTGGTTTGCCACCTATTCTGTCATACAATGACAGTTCCTCAAGTTGAAAAAAATCACCGCCCTTAGCCGCAACGTTATCCGTGCCCCAATCGATTCGTTTGTCCTGTTTTTTTAATAGGGGGATATGTTTAGAGCAGTGGATATAGGCTTCCTCCACTTCGATCATTATCCATCGTTCAGGTCGTTTGGTTCCTCCTGCCTGCATTTCGCTAATAATATCTTCAGGTAAATCATGACCTGTCTCCAGCAAATGATCGCTTTCAATGACACGGGCTGCGCCATTAACATGTAGACCCACTGTGGTTTCGAAAAAATCTACGAAGATAATGCCAACGTGGGGATTTTCAAGGATATTTCCCTGACTGGCTAGTACGCCATTGCCGCGATATTCCGGATAAATAAGGGATTGTTGATTAATCACACGGACAAATCCAGGCTTGCCAAACCGTGCTGAACAATCGCACTCACCATGACCATCGGCGGTTGCTACGAACATCACCTCTTGTTTGGTAATAAACTCCGTCATTATCGGGGACAAGTGGTTGAGCATTTGTTTGTCATAAAACTTCAGCGCTCTCTGACGGGTACCATATTTCTCCTGTAAAGCATGTTCACCTTTTGACCCAGGTACCAAGGTTACCGTAGATTTCAGGGGATTTCTTGAAGTTTCAGTTTCACTTGCTTTATGATGAGTGTCTGTTTTTTTTTTGTTTTTTTTGAAAAATGAAATCATAATTTATCTCCTAATTGCCTCGCCAGTTTCTACTAGAAACCGTGGGCAACTGATTATTCCAGGATCAAGCATTAATCACTAAATCGGAACGTGCAAATGCACAACAACTGAATATCAAACCCTGTTCGCGTTCATGGTTGTCGATCTCACAGTCAGCATTCATTTCTACTTGCCCCGACAAACATTTAACCATACATTCACCACATGACCCAGTTTTACAATCGTAATCTATTTCAATTCCTTGTGCTTCAGCCAATTGCAACAGATTGGTACTTTCATCAGTGTGAACGACTTTATTTGATTTTGCAAAAGTGATGGTGTGTAGCACTCCTTCTTTAGTAGTTAGTAGTGTTGTATCGGCTTTGACTTTTGGTCCACATGTCTGAGGTTCCGGTTTTGTTATTGGCTGATTGGGTGTGCAATTAAAGCTCTCGCAATGTAAGCGTTGCATGGGGTAATTCATAGCCTCCAATAGACTTTTTACACCCTTCATAAACGCTTCCGGGCCACATAAAAACACATCTCGATCATTAAGATCCTTGGCAAAAGATTCCAGCATAACGCGATCAATTCGACCGGAAAAATCCTTCCAGTTATTATTTTTACCGTAGCTCCCCGTTAATGTAATTGCAAAATCCATGGCTTTGGCTGAGTCTGCCATCATTTCTAACTCTTTTCTATAAATGATGTCTTTGTGATGTCGGAATGAAAATAGCACTTTTGCATCAATATTAGAGGCGGTATCAAATAACCATCGGCTCATACTCATCAAAGGAGTAACGCCACTGCCAGCACCGATAAACAATACTTTTCGGCTGGATTTTTTTAAACAGCTGAAACGGCCGATAGGGCCTTTAACTTTGATTTTATCACCAAGTTTAATGTTGTCACATAACCAATTGGAAACTAAGCCGCCCGGCAAGCGTTTAACAGTAAAATCTAATGTGTGGGGACGAGAAGGACTGGACGACATACTATAGGATCTTTGTACTTCTTTACCTTCAATATTGAGTAACAGGGTTACATATTGGCCGGGCAAGTACGAAAACAAAAGAGGTGAAACACCGACCAAACGGAATGTTTTGACATTATATGTTTCATCGATAATATTAGTAACCTGAAGCTCCGTTATGCCTTTCTGCCAAAGTGGAGCGGTTTGTACTAAATCTAATGAAACGGGGGATGTTTTTAAGGATTGTTGATCCTGAGATTCAAAGCGAATTCTAAACGCCATAATATTGATTGAGGAGCCACCAAATAATGCTTGGACTTCATTCGAAATTAGTTTTTTGCCGTTCAAATAAGTACCGTGTTCGCTACCTAAATCTTCTATTTGATACTCCCCATTGATACAGGAAATCTTGGCATGGAAGGGCGATATTTTAGGTGATTCCAACACAATATCTGCCAAATTATGACTTCCAATAACGATTTCAGAGCGATTATTACGAAATTCAAATTCGTAAACTCTCTTCCTATCCCTTATCACCACAAGTTTATCGTAAGGCTTTATTCCAGTTGCGGCAGAGGCAAAAAGTTGATTTGACCAGTGTGAGTTGGGTTGTCTGTCCTTTATGAAACTAGATGTATTCGAAATAGTTTTTTTTGTGAATTTATTATTTGATTCGGTTAATTGATTGAACAGTAAATTTACCCGATCGCTGTCAATAGGGTTGAGGTTTTGAAGTGAATTGGTTGATAACATTATTGCACCTTACTGTTCGAGTATTATTGTAATGAGAAACTATGGTTGGCTTTGTCTCATCATCTATTAAAATAATTTCTATTACAGTGAAATATTCACCTTTTGCAGATATTAAAGAGCTGTTCTTTTTTACAGCTAGGCTAGCTTCTGGTTAAGACCGTAAATCGGCTCATGCCTTTTTTTGGGTAGTTTATACAATTTCTAATTCCATGATAATATAGCTGTTAGTCAACCTATCGTTTCCATATGAAAACAATGAAACAAGCGATCAACTTTAATGAATTGGGCATAGTGATACAGACAGAAAATATTCGATAAACAGATACTTAGATTAGTCGGAAACATGTTGCGAGTGGTGTTATGATCAATGGCATCATTAACCCAGTAAGGAAGGTGCAATGCAGGGTGGAGCACTCGACCTTTGTACCCTGACTATTACTACTATTAAGTTAAAAAAGCCTCTTCTCCAGCGGGAGAACGTTGGGGTGAGGGGAAGAAATAAGTTGTTTTCCTCAATTTATTTCCCCCTCACCCTATGGAGATGGCTGGATTTGATGGCAGTGGAGTAGTGTAGCTATTGAAGAAATAACCTTTTAAGAAATGCTTATGCCTGTAAAATAGATAGAATCAAGGAGCTTGTTTATCAACACTTCTCCTTGATTCTATCTGCTCCAAAGGCAAGTGCTAATTTTGCGGTTGTTGAATCAAACCAATATTATAGCCAGCTCGACGGAGGTTGATGCCAAGTAGCCCGAGCAGGGTATCGGTTGGCCAAGTTCCACAAATGGATCAGACGGGAAATTAACATGGAAAGAACTGCCGCCCTGAGTGACAATATTTACTTCACCAATATTATTTGGGGTGCTACTGCCTAAAATAGTGTTTCCAAGCTGAGTCGTCACCGAAGCAAAAGCAAATAGTGCATTCGCTTGATCTTCAGAAACACTTCCATCAGTTGTCAGCGAGTCGACCCCTATGACAATTAACGGGTTAGTAACTGCATTATTGTATTCATAAAAGTGGTACCTAAGATACTACCTGCGTTTCTTTCTTGATCAATGATGTTGGTGTCGATATCAAAACTACCGGAGACAGACAATTCCATTTCACCAGAAATGCTTGAATCTACGAAATCGCCATCTTCATCGAAACAACAACCATCACTGAAACCGCCAAACTGACACTAGTGAATGAAAGGGTTACATTGGGTAGGGCGTACATTGGGCATGGCGTTTACATTCGCAGTAAATAATGCTATGTCTGGGCAGGATTAAAAAGTATTCTTGCTGTCACGGCAAAAAGGGAGGTGGGCGAAAAGGTGACGGAAGAAACACGCTATTTCATCAGCAGCCTAAGTGCTGACAACCCAGATAAACTAGAGCGTGCCGTTCGTGCTCACTGGTCAATTGATAACAACCTACATTGGGTTTTAGACGTTGCTTTTGAAGATAGCAATCGAACACGCAAAGGGTATAGTGCCGCCAACCTTGCTGTCATTCGACATATTGTTTTGAACCTTATTAAAACAGAGAAAACAGCTAAGGTGGGAGTAAAACTAAACGCTTGATGGCTGGTTGGGATAATGATTTTTTACTCAAAATTATTGGCTTAATTTAAACCCGATTGCCCTGGTAGGCTTTACCTAAAATAGGGAGGTGTTGAGTCGTAATTTCACGGTCATATCCATGAAAATTG
>JAUXDP010000059.1 GCA_030618325.1 Methylococcaceae bacterium
TCCTGATTTACGCCGAATTATTGTTTATGATCCTGCTGATCCAAATAAAACATCTGTGCCTTATAGCGGGTTTACCGTCTGGCAAACATTAATTTCTGCTGCATCAAATACATCACAAAATAAACTGCAACAGATAATAGAAACACTGGATACTGATGATGCCATCAATATTCAGTATACTTCCGGTACCACTGGTTTTCCTAAGGCAGTCGTACTTACGCATCACAATATTCTCAATAATGCCTGGTTTGCTGCCCAGGCCATGCATTTTGATGAACACGATCGACTGTGCATTCCATTACCCTTTTATCATTGTTTCGGTATGGTGCTGGCAAATCTGCTATGTTTTTCGGTCGGTGCTTGTGCGGTGATTGCCTGTGAAAATTTCGATGCGGAAGCGGTATTAAAAACTGTCGAACAACAGCGCTGTACTGCCTTGCACGGTGTACCGACCATGTTTATTGCCGAGTTGGAGTGCGCTGATTTCGAACGCTTTAATTTACAATCACTACGTACCGGCATTATGGCAGGAGCGCCGTGTCCGCCAGAACTGATGCGACGAGTTATGGAAGAAATGCATTGCCGCGAAATTCTAATCGGGTACGGCGAAACCGAAGCGTCACCTTTAACGCATCTAACAACACGGGAAGATAGTCTGGAACGACGGACGCAAACTGTTGGACATAACTTGCCCCATCAAGAAGTAAAAATTACCAATATAAACAGCCAGCAAACTATACCAATTGGGGAAGCGGGGGAGATTTGTTTTCGTGGTTATCACATCATGCAAGGCTATTATGCTAATCCTGAAGCCACTGCAAAAGCGATAGATGCGCAAGGCTGGCTGCATTCTGGAGACCTAGGGGTGATGGATGAAGAAGGTTACATTAGCATCACCGGGCGCTTGAAGGAAATGATTATTCGCGGTGGCGAAAATATTTATCCACGCGAAATCGAAGATACTATTTTTACCCATCCCAAAGTGGCAGAAGTGGCAGTTTTTGGTGTGCCGGATGATTTTTACGGCGAAGAACTGGTAGCGTGGATACAGCTACACAGTGATGAACATTGTGATGAAGAGGAAATTCGCATATTCTGCCACGACAAACTCAGCCATTTCAAAATTCCTCACTACATTCGTTTCGTCGATGAATTTCCGATGACCGTAACCGGTAAACTACAAAAATATCAGATGCGTAAAAAAATGATTAAAATTCTGGAAAGTTAGCTGCAACACAGACTTGTCCACAATACCTCTACAGCTTACCGATTGTAGTTTTATAAACCAATATCTTGATGATCAGTCATACTTCTTAATTGTTTCGCTGTATTTTCGACAATTTCAGCCGCTTGCGACAAATGTTGTGACAAAGCTTCGCGAACCATCAGGTTTAATTCATGAAATTCTTGGTCACTAATATGAGCTTTCGTTTCGTCTGTCAGGATATTCTTGAAAGCTGTCACGACTTTGTCAGCCATTTTGTTGTTTTCTACCGACATTTTTTACTCCTCGTACAAGATTAGAAATTATTTCTTAACTAAAATCTATTCTGAGCCGATTATTACTACAGTGCAAGCCTTCTAAACCTTCTTCAGTAGAAATTCTGCCCCAGTTTCAGATATTATTTCATTCCTGTTCTAACAGTACATCTAAGCCTATGTTATTATTTTTCTAAGTTAATTATTTTGCGCCATCACTCTCATGTTGAGTGATCCAATATAAAGATTCAAAATGAAAAAACAGACGCTGGATCCAAATCAACTCTATCAACCTTGCAATGTTGAGCATTTTAATTTTAAAGATACTTCTGAACTGGAAGACATCGACATTTTTCTCGGCCAGGATCGCGCTATTGATTCCATTCAGTTTGGTATGCGTGTGGATCAGCACGGTTACAACATCTTTGCATTGGCACCATCAGGGACGGGCAAGCTAACTACCATACAGCAACTGGTTAAACAAGAATCCCAACAACATCCGGGCCCGTCAGACTGGTGTTATATCAATAACTTTAAAGAACAGACCAAACCCAAAGCGATTAAATTTTCTTGTGGTAAAGGAAAAGAATTTCAGGATGATATGGAGCAACTCATTGATGAGCTTAGCGTCGCCATTCCTGCTGCTTTTGATGGCGATGAGTATCGTTCCAAAACAGAAGAAATTGAAGAAGAGTACCGACAGCGAGAAACGAGGGAAATCAATAAAATACGTGAACAAGCCATAGCCTCAGATATTATTCTGACAGAAACAGCGACTGGCTTTGCCTTTGCCCCTGTTGACGAAAAAGGAGATATCTTCGGCCCCAAAGAATTCAACAAACTGGATAAGTCTGAACAGCACAAATACCAACAGAATACCCTGGAGTTACAAAAGCGTTTACAAAAATTATTGAAACAATTTCCTACCTGGCGCAAAGAAACCAAACGCAAGTTACAAAATATGAACCGTGAAGTAGCCGCCCAGGCCGTTAAACAATCGATAGATGAACTTAAAAATAAATATACTCAAAACTCTGAGGTACTTAGTTATTTTGAAGACGTCAATTCCGATATCTTGCAGCATGTACGAGATTTTATTCCGCACAGCGAAAAAAACCTACCCTTTATGGGATCAGCACAGGAAGCAGACCCGTTCAAACGTTATCAAGTTAACCTGATTATTTCCCACGGGGAACACTGCACAGCTCCTGTGTTAAAAGAAGATCACCCCAATTATGCCAACCTACTGGGTTACTTTGACCACAAGGCATTTATGGGTACTCTGGTAACTGATTTTACTATGATTAAACCCGGCGCTCTGCATCGTGCCAATGGTGGATATTTAATCCTGGATGCACGTAAACTGTTAATGCAACCTTATGCCTGGGAATGTTTAAAACGGGTCTTACAGTCCGGTGAAATCCGTATAGAATCACTGGAGCATTCTTTAAGCCTGATTAGCAGCTCATCATTAGAACCCGAACCTATACCGCTGAATTTAAAAGTGATTATCTATGGGGATCGGCTGATTTATTATATTTTGAATCAGCACGACCCTGAATTTCAAGACTTGTTTAAAGTCGCGGCTGATTTTGATGACTCGGTCAACCGTGATAATAATGAACTCGAATATGCCCAGGTGTTGGCCACTATTGCCAGACGTGAAAATTTGCATCCTTTAAGTCCACAAGCCGTTGCCAGAGTTATTGAACAAAGCGCGAGATTAACGGGTGATGCAGAAAAACTTTCCACTCATCTGCGCAGCATCAAGGATTTATTAATTGAATCAGATTACTGGGCCAAGTTTCATGGTCATGATGTCATTGCTAACAGCGATGTCCAACAAGCCATCGATCATAAAATTCATCGCTCAGACAGAATTCGGGAAAAATTATACGAAAATATTCACCGTGGCACGGTTATGATCGATACCGAAAATAAGGTGGTCGGGCAAATCAACGGATTGTCAGTCTTGCAGTTGGGTGAATTTATGTTCGGTCAGCCTTCCCGAATTACCGCAACAACCCGCTTGGGCAATGGCAAAGTGGTCGACATTGAAAAAGAAACCGAACTGGGCGGTGCGATCCATTCCAAAGGCGTGTTGATTTTATCCAGCTTCATCGCCGCACGTTATGCTCGTAAAACGCCTTTCTCAATGACTGCCAGCCTGGTATTTGAGCAATCATATAGCCATGTGGAAGGTGATAGTGCTTCGCTAGCCGAATTATGCGTTATTTTATCTTCGCTGGCTGAAATACCGTTACGCCAGGATCTCGCCATTACCGGGTCAGTTAACCAATTGGGTCAGGTACAGCCGATTGGTGGTGTTAATGAAAAAATAGAAGGTTTCTTTGATATCTGTAAGGAAAAAGGGCTAACGGGTAATCAGGGTGTCATCATTCCAGCCAGTAACATCAAATATCTAATGTTACGCCGGGATGTGGTGAATGCCGCCAAAGCGGGGCAATTTACTATTTATACCGTTGAAACTGTTGATGAAGCGTTGCAATGCCTGACCGATATGGAACCCGGCACTGTTAACGATAAAGGTGAGTTCCCGGCTGGAACATTCAATGCCAAGGTGCAGGAACAACTGTTAAGTTTCAACACCATCAAGCAACAGTTTATGACGCCTGAGAAATAACTATTCAATTTTTAGGTGCTGCGTGTAAAAACTACACGCAGCAGAGCTAATATTACTTGAGTTTAATGACGATTTTCTTAGGGAGTGAACCATCGTGCAAATCAACCTCCAATAAATAAGAGCCTATGCCCAAATTTTTAGTACTAAGGTTATAAATGTAATGATCCCCAGCATAGCGGAAAGTAATTCCATTATCAGCCGCACTGCTTGATTCAATTATTATAGGTTCCCCTGTGGGCTCTCCATTACTTAACTGATGTACACTTATTGTTGGTTCAGCATTAGTTATGGTGAAACCGCCTAGACACCCTAGATTAATTTTTATAGGTAAGACTCGACCTTGCTTATAAACACCTTCTGCTTTAAGGGGACTTAAAAAACCGCCAAACTGGTATGCTACATTAATATCAAGCTGATCTGATGCGTTACCGCCATTACCATCATCTACAGTCAGCAAAAAAGAATGCTCACCAACAGGAAGAGTTGCTGTAGGTGTAGGGCTAGATGAAGTAATTGCGCCACTCCATAAATAATTGAGTGAATCGCCATCGGGATCATACGAATCAGTTCCATCCAGGCTAACAGTAGTTTGTGTTCCTGTACAGGCTATTTCTCTATCTTGCCCTGCAATCGCTATTGGAGCACGATTAGTTACATATTTTACAGTTAGGTAATCATCTAATGAATTACCCGTACTGTACCCAGTGACAACTACATTTCCAGAGTCATTTTGAGCAATAGCCGTTGGTGTATCCGCTTTATCTGCAATGCCATTGTAACGCGCTTCCCAAAGCTTATTGCCATTACTGTCATACTCCAGAGTCAGAAAGTCCATCTGAACAAGGTGGTTAGGATAAGTACCATAAGCGCCACTTTGTCCTGTCACAATGACATTGCCTTCACTATTCACGGTCATAGCGACTGGTCTATCATAAGAATCTACATCAGCACCATCATATAGACGTTCCCATTGAGTATTACCTTGTGTATCAATTTTTACAGTAAGAAAATCTGATGTTCCATTTCGGCCAGTGGAACCGGTAATATAACTATTTCCTGCCGCATCAACATCAAAATCACGGGCATATTCACTAATATATGGTCCACTAGTTTGCGCATCATATTGCATTGACCATTGGAGAATACCATCAGGAGTATACTTCAAAACACGATAGTCCGATGTTTGACTACGGTAGACCCATTCATACACATATGTATAGGTACCACCTACATAAACATTACCTTGTGCATCAAGTGCAACTCCTGAGGTATATTGATTGCCGGTTCTTTGACGCCATGCTTCACTACCATCTGAGTTAAGCTTAAGAATATAAGTACCTGAATTATTACACCAAAAACAAAGAGCACGAGTTTGCCCTGTGATATAAACGTTATTGGCATCATCAAGAACTATGTCAACGGGGGTATCACCCCAGCCGCTTGGTTGGGAATGTCTCCTTTCCCAAATCACAGTACCATCTGGTGCATACTTAATAGTGTGATTAGAAGATTGACTATTACCTGTTACATAAACATTTCCTTGTGCGTCTAGCACTAATCCCCTGGCGTAATCATCACTAGAGTGAGTGCTACCGGAATAGTAGAATGAACCGGGCCCACTGTAGCGCTTTTCCCAAAGCTGATTACCATTGGCATCATATTTGACAGTGAGAAAATCGTGATCATAAAAACCATTTCTACTGGTTCCTGTAACATAAACATTTGCCAAGGCATCAACGGCTATTGCAACCCCATAGTCCTGACTGAAACGGTCTCCATACCTTGCAGCCCACAATTGATTGCCTTCAGCATCATATTTCAATGTTAAATAGTCATATGCACTTCCGCTATCGACTCGATCATAGCTAGCTCCCGTAACATAGACATTATTATTATCGTCAATTGCTACGGAGGCAGCACGATCTTGATAATTAGTTGTAGGATTATTATAACCAACTGCCCATTCTTCAGTGATAGCAAATGCAGGTAGGGATAGCGTCATAAGTAAAGCTATCTTTCCTATTAATTGGGCAAAGCATACAGCCTTGCTTAAACTTATATACATATTTTTTAACTCCGAATTTTTATTTTATCTTTGCGTGGATTAATTGAGTTTCAAATCAGCTCAATTTACTCTTGTGTTACATTACTCTGACTGCTTACTTCAAAAGACACTGGAGTACCAAGTCCATCTGTGCCAGTAACATAAAATTTTAAGGGTTCTAACCATCCCCGTTGCATAACAGATAATGAAGTCCAATTGAGTACTATTTTTTCATCCACGGCTAATGAACTGATAGAAATATCTTCGGTGCCTTCAAATAACTGAATCCCCTGATCATCCATCAAAACTAAGTGAAGATTATTCAAGTTTTCATTGCTTTGATTAGTAATAGTTATCTCATACACGCTTTCAGTACCGGAAGAGACCTCCAAAGATGAGATAAGGCTATGATTGGCATTTAGGGAAGCGTCAGTCGCATATGCCGAAAGGCATAACCCTGAAAGAAGTAGCCCAATAACTCCAGATATTATTTTTCTGTCCAATTTTATGTCTCCTAAGTATTATTAAAAAAATTATAGTAGCATAACCTATGCCAACCAATATAAATCAATTGCTTATGATGTGATCAATTGATACTTCGTCAACTTTCTGACATTTAGCCCCAAAAGAAGAAAGCTTTTCATCCAATAGTTATTTAGTGTCAAGAAACTGACATCAGAAAATAGTGTAGAAAATAAGGGCTCTCTATTCCATATAAAACCCCTCTCAACTATTTCTATTTTTAATGGCCTTAGCATAATGTGTTAGGAAAAAATCTAGTGAAATGATCTGCCCCACTTTAATAAACGGCTTCAGGTGAGCCATGATATAAATTCAAACAAAACATCAAAAATAAGAGAGGCTGGTCATGAATAATCAATTCCTAAGAACCTGATGAGGGAGATGTAAGATTGTTGATGAAACTTCGCAATGCCTGGCCGATATGGAGCTCGGTGCCGTTAACAATGAAGGTGAGTTGCAGGTGGGAACATTTAATGCCAATGTGCAGGAGCAGCTGTTTAATTTTAACAAGACAGCTACTTAGGCATTATCAAATTGAATCAATTCAGCGGCAATGCTAACTGCAATTTCCACCGGTGTTTGGCTCTTAATCGGCAAGCCAATCGGCGCATGAATGGATTGCCAACTTCGCTCACTAATTTTGCCGTTTAAATTTTTCTTCATTAAACCAATCTTACGACGACTGCCCAACACGCCAAAGTATTTAAAGTTTCTACCGCCCAGCAATTCGACCACCTGTTGATCAGTTTCATGGCTATGGGTCATTACAAACACATATGACTGCAGACCATCGACTACCTCATTGCCTATTTCAGTATAAGGAATAATCCGTTTTTGGCTGGCCAGTGCATTATCCTCCATGGTTTTAACTGCAGTTCTCTGATCGATCACGGTCACATCATAATCAAGCAACACTAGCATGTGCGTCAATGCAAGACCGATATGACCTCCACCGATTATATAAGCGCATTTACGCAAACCAATCACCTCCTGATAACGCCAGTCAGTTTCATGATGGTAATTGAATGACGATTTAGCCGGGTTTTCCATACAGGGTATGCTATTTAATCCTTGCGGCGTAATTTCTAGAATTATTGCTTGGCCGCTATCTTCAGCTAATTGTATTTTCTGCAATAACGACAGGTCACATTGTTGACATATCACCAGCACAACAGTTTGTTCGCCCCCACAAACCTGTCCTGAAGTATCGAACGCTGACGAACTATGATGTTTTTTATGAAACAGATGAATCTCGTGTTCACCATTGTTCAAACACTTAAGTGCATATTTGTTTAAATCATGCTCAACCTTGCCTCCACCTATAGTTCCAAATGAATCCTTATCAAGGATCATTGCCATTTTGGCTCCGGTTTTCCCCGGCGAGCTACCTTTACTGTCGACGACCAGGAATAAAGCCGCCGTTTTATGCTGTTGCAGTGCTGAAACAAGCCATTGCCAGATTGTCTGTTTAGCCAAATAACACCTCGCTCATAGAAAAATAAATGGCCATGAATCCTGAAAAGACTGAACTGGAAAAAAAACGCCACGACAAAGGAATAGAGTTTTGAATCATAAAATTGACCGGCAAGGCAACGGGTAAGCAGTAAAGAAATGATGTTGCGGCTATGGATAAAACATTCATAGAAATACTGTGCCATTGCCCCGAAAATAGGGTAATAAAAATAAGGTGTCTGGCGATCCACAGTGGATTAAAAAACGCCGCTGCCATAAACATACGTTTAAGGGCATTCAAATAGCCCGGTTGATTAAATTGCCGGTCCAGCCAGCGAAAGTAAGCCGGAATTTCAATTGCATATAAAGTTGCTCCAAGCAGCAACATGCCCAGCATGCGGGGATAATAAAAATCACCGGTTAAAATCGTGGACATACTGTCTCCGGCACAATAAATCAAGCCACCGTAGGACGCATCTTTAAGTGTGATTAATTTAATTCCCATTCCTATACAGTGCCATCAACACTTTTTCCGGTGTCATCGGTGCAGAAAAGCTTGCCCGATAACCCGGATTAAACGCCTGTATGGCTTTAACTAAGGCAAAATAAACACCAATTCCATACATAAAAGGTGGCTCGCCTACTGCTTTGGAATTTAACAGACCTACTTCGTTACCGCCATCCGGTAAAAATTTTACCTGCACTTCAGGTGCGGAGTAAATATCCGGTATTTTATAATTAGTCAAATTGTTGCTCAACAAGCATCCTTGCTGGTCATACACAATCTCTTCCATCGTCATCCAGCCCAGCCCTTGTACTACAGCGCCTTCTATCTGACCCAGATCAACATCGGCAGAAAGGCTTTTCCCTGCATCATGAACCAGTTTTACACTGTCAATTTGATAACGGCCACGCAAACAATCAACCGTGACTTCCAGCGCGGCACAGCCATAAACATGATATGCGAAAGGGGTACCGGTTTCGCTGTTACGATCGAAAGCCAAACCGGGGGTAGCGTAATGTGCCTGTGCCGATAAACCACAGCGTGATATATACGCTTGTGTAACTAACTGACACCACTCTAAAGCCATATCCTGCCCCTCCATAGACACGCGCTCATTTTGTATGTGTAGTGAGCTAATATTTTTTATATTAAGCATATCGGCAGCTATTTGCTTCAAGCGCATTAAAATCTGCTTACAAGCCAGGCGTGTCGCCTGTCCATTCAGGTCGGCTCCAGTACTAGCCGCTGTGGGAGACATATTGGCAATGCGCGAGGTATTGGTGCTGTCAATTTTAATACGCTCAAGCCCAATTCCTAGCGTTTGTGCTGCCACACGACGTAATTTCAGCTTGACACCCTGGCCCATTTCCACCGCCCCGGTGCTGACAATGACGCTACCGTCACCATAAACATGCACCAGCGCATCAGCCTGATTCAAAAACAATGCAGTAAAGGAAATGCCAAACGTAATCGGCATTAGTGCTAAAGCTTTTTTCTTTAGAGTATGAGCCGTATTAAACCGATCACAATCTTGCTGACGCTGTGATATTGCGTATTCTTGTTCCAGCAAATCCCGGCATGCCTTCAAGGTGCTATTTTTAACGGTCATTCCGTAAGGAAAATGGTCACCATCTTGTAACAGGTTGCGTTGTTGAATAGTCGCCGGATCGATACCCATCGACTGTGCGGCTTTAAAGATAGCGGCCTCTAATACAAACATAGCCTGCGGTGCACCAAAACCGCGAAATGCCGTATTAGGCGGCAGGTTGGTTCGGCAACTGACAGCCGTTGCGCGAAAATTGGCTATAAAATAAGCGTTTCCGGCATGAAACAAGGTGCGCTCCAGAATTGCAGGCGACAAATCGGCAAAGGCACCAGCATTTTGATAAAACTGCACCTGATAAGCCAGTATTTTGCCTGAGCTGTTCAAGCCGATTTTAAAATCGGCGCTGTAAGGATGACGTTTACCGGTCAAACGCATATCCTCTTCCCTGTTCAACTGAATTTTAACGGGCTGTTGAGTGTGTTGTGCAGCTAATGCCGCCATCACCGCCCATGCTGTTGCCTGCTCCTCTTTACCGCCAAATGCGCCGCCCAGACGTAGCACATCCACCTCAATCATATGCATAGCACAATCTAATACCCGGACAATAATTCGTTGAACCATTCCCGGTGATTGTGTGGCAGAAACGATTTTAAGCTGTCCGTTTTCCAATGGATAGGCTATTGCAATCTGTGTCTCCAGGTAAGCATGTTCCTGGGCACCACTCTCAGCTTGTCCTTCAACGACATAGGCACATTGTTGCCAGGCACAGTCGACATCCCCCATTGAAAAGCAACGCGGCGGTACGATATGTTGATTGAGTTTATCTGCAGTCCGGGCATCAAATACCGCTTCCAGCACTTCATAATTGACCACACACAACTCACTTGCCTGACGAGCCAATTCGGCAGATTCGGCAACGATTAAGGCGACTGCCTGTCCCATGTAACAAACTTCAGTTTCGGCCAGCAGCACTTCATCTACCTCTATATTACCGATTTGATTGCTTCCAGTAATATCGCTGGCAGTTAGTACCGCCATCACCCCCGGGAGGGATAACGCTTGACTAAAATCGCAAGTTTTAATACGGCCATGCGCAATATTGCTGACCACTGGAAAAACATGCAAGGTATCGGCCGTTAATGTTAAATCATCTGCAAAACGAGCCTGACCGCTGGCATGTAATTCGCTGTCCTGTCGTTTCATCGCAAATCCTCCCAGCACAATAAATCAGGTAACAGTTTCAGGAAATGAGCGATGAGTAATTGTTTTAACAACAAACGCTTATAATCTATCGAGCCACGAATATCGGCAATGGGACTAATTTCTGTCTGGGCAATATCTAAGGCCTGCTTAATCAAATCGGCAGTGACTTTTTTAGCCTGCAGAAATTGACAGGTCTGCTGTAAATACAGCGGAGTGGCAGCCACTCCACCAGCTGAAATATGTATGGTTTTAATACAGTCATCTTGTAACTCAATCAACATCGCTGAATTAACACTGGCAATATCCAGGTAAGTCCGCTTGCTTACCTTTTCAAAACTAAAATTTAACGGGGTATCTGGGCAGAAAAAACGAATCCCAACCAGCTCTTCATCAACCTGTAAATCGACTTGCTTGTAACCCTTGAAAAAATGCCGTAACGGCAAACTTCTCTGCTGCTTCCCGGACTTTAAAACGAGCGTCGCATCCAGAGCCAGAAAGAACACACTTAAATCGCCAATCGGAGAAGCATTCACTATATTCCCACCTACCGTAGCCTGCTGACGAACCGGCATCGAGCAAATCAGCTTAAAATCATCCTCAATCTGTCTGAAATGCTGCTGCATCAAGGGCGACAATCGCAAGGTTTCTATCCGTGTTGCAGCGTTGATAGTGCAGTTTTGCTGCGTCAGTTCGATAGCTTCGTCTGAGTCGATAAAATCCAAGTTCTGATGGACTAACTGCTGCGCTTTCTGCACCCACAAATCAGTACCACCTGCGACTTTTATCTGCTGATCAATCATGCTAGGAATAGTGTTCTCGCCTGCTTCGGACAATTCAGCCAGACAGTGCGAAATATCACCAAACCAGGACGGTAGAATTTGCCATTCGATTAAATCGTTGATCCGATTTTCGGGTTTAGAACTTCCCAGATCAAATTGCCGACATAACACCGCCAAGGCGCGCCTGATTCCTGCATAGCCGGTACAACGACACAGGTTGCCGCTTACCGCATCTATCGCCAGAGATTCTGTTGAGGATGAAGCGGTCAGAAAAAAAGTCGTAATCGCCATTACCAACCCGGGAGTACAGAAACCACATTGAATTCCCCCTTGTTCAACCAGCGCTTGTTGAATCGGATTTAAGGTATCCACGTTAATACCTTCTATAGTCACAATATGTCGCCCATTTATGATACCTAAAGGCAACAAACAGCTCGTCACGGGGCGGTATTGCATTATGTCTTGATTAAGTTCACCGCATAACACTAGGCAAGAGCCACAATCGCCTTCCCGACAGGCCGCTCGCGTACCAATCAATTGCTGTTCCTGGCGCAAAAAATCCAGCAATACCATGCCGTCGGCTAAATCGGTTTCAATCGCTGTATTGTTGAGCAAAAATCGCGGCATATTCTTATACCGTCAACGAAGTGAAGCTAAAACTGCGAGCATCAAATAATCCTTTATCGCTGAGCTTCAATTCCGGAATCACCAGCAGAGCCATAAATGACAAGGTCATAAACGGGGCTCGTAATGTTGAGCCTAATTGTTTGGCTCGTTGATCCAAATCAGCATAGAGCCTGGCAACTGTATCCCCTTCATCGCAACTCATCAAACCGGCTATTGGTAAGGGTAACAGATGAGTTTGCTGGCTAGCATCTACTACGGCTATACCGCCTTGCTTGTCGATAATTGCATTCACTGCCTGGCACAAAGATGAAATATCAGCAGCAACCGCAATGATGTTATGTGAATCATGAGCGACAGTAGAAACCAATGCGCCGGCTTTTAAAGAAAAACCGTGAATAAAGCCTAATGATGGTGCAGTCAGTTGATAACGATTCACTACTGTCAGCAATAAAATATCTCGTTCGATGTCCGGTACGATCATACCGTTTTCTATTTTCGCTTCGGCCAGCCATTCCTCAGTCATCAGCTCACCATCAAAAGCTTTAATAACCCGGATTTTCTCACTGTTAGCCGCAATCACAAAATCATCAGCTTGTGCCATGCGGGCATTAAATCGATTACGTGCCGTAGTCTTTACTGAATTGATCAGGCTTTCCCCCTGTTTCGCCACACATTGCCCGTTTATCCAGGTATGTATCGGTGTAAAAGATTTCAAATCTGTGACTTCTACAGCATCCATGGCATCGCCAGGAAGTAATTGTCCCACTGGCAAATCGTAGTGTTTAACCGGATTGATACAGGCGCACTGCAACACATCAAACAAATTGTGGCCTTTTGCGATGGCACGCACCACTAATTGATTGATATGTTCCAACTGCAAATCATCAGGATGTTTATCATCACTGCAAAACATCACCTTGTCAGGGTAAAGACTGATCAACTCATGCAATGCTTCAAAGTTTCGCGCGGCCGAACCTTCACGAATCAGAATCTGCATCCCGGCTGCAATTTTATTTTGTGCTTCCGCTAGCGTACTGCATTCATGATCCGTGCTGATACCGGCTTGGGCATACTGCCGGGCCTGTTCGCCGCAAACATTCGGTGCATGGCCGTCAATGCACAGACCATAGCGTTTTGTTAATGCCAGTTTAGCCATCACATCAGGATCC
>JAUXDP010000203.1 GCA_030618325.1 Methylococcaceae bacterium
TAAATCCCTCTGCGTTCTGGTTCCAGCTCTTCTATAATTTCCATCGCTCTAATTTTTGGTGCACCTGTAATTGAGCCGCCAGGGAAGCAGCTTCTCAACAAATCAAGTGCATGTTGCCCTGCATCCAAAATCCCTGTTATTGTACTTACCAAATGATGTACCGTGGCATAGCTTTCAACAGCAAATAATTCCGGCACCTTTACTGATCCAGGTTGACAAGTCTTACTTAAGTCATTGCGCAACAAATCCACAATCATGACATTTTCTGCTCTGTCCTTTTTACTATTCTGCAATTGCTTGACTTGCTGCTGATCCTCTACCAAATCTTGTTTGCGTGGCCGGGTTCCTTTAATGGGTTTGGTTTCAACAAGACCTTGCTTAACTTTGAGAAACCGCTCAGGTGAAGAACTCAATATCTGAACACCCGGAATATTTAGATAACAACTGAACGGTGCGGCATTTATCTCTCGAAGTTTCTGATAGGCAAGCCACGGATCACCTTGGCAATCTGCTGCAAAGCGCTGGGTAAGATTGACTTGATAACAATCACCTTCACGCAAATAGTGTTTAATCCGAGAGAACGCTTGAGCATATTCTGTCTGCCTCATATTTGCAGTCACTTCACCTAAAACCTGAAAATCAGCTTGTTCCTGCTCTGTTGGAATAACACTGAATTGATCTAGTAATTGTGACCAGTTAACTGAAGGATGATCCTGGCCCACTAACCAGCTTTTCTGAAGCTTGTGATCGACAATCACCGCCCATAGATAAATACCTACCGCCATTTCAGGAATATTCTCAGTATTTGCAGCTAAGACCGGTAATTTTTCCAGTTGACGTGCTAAATCATAAGAAAAATAGCCTATTGCACCACCATTAAATGGCAAATCATCAAGAGTAGGTAGTTGCTCGCCAAGTTGCTGTTTAACCAGTAGAAAAGAATCCTCCTTTGATCGCTTGACTAAACCATCCCGACAAATTTCAGTTTCATCACCCCGTGTCACCAAAGTACAGATTGGGTCTGCCGCTAAAATATCATAACGACCTTGCTGACTATAAGGGGCACCACTATCAAGAAAAACTGACCAAGGTACTCCGGCCAGAGGAGCAAATAATTTTGCGCTATCTGGAAAATAAGGTAATGGCTGACGTTTTAATTTAGGCAAAGACATTAATCGTTTTCAGACAGACGAGCCTGCCAAACATCCAACTGAAACAGCCGGTGCGCAATCGGCAATACTAATTTCGTAATCATTGACAGAACATTCAAATAACTCACTAAAATCAATATAGGGATGACCCAACTGATTTGCAAGCTGCTTCACCAGAAATCGGCCGATTCCCGCTCCAATAAAATAGTCATCAGGAGCCAAAATAGCTCTGGAAAGTTGTTTTTCGCAAGCCCGCTGGATTTTGATTAACTGCTTTGAACGAATATTTTTTGCCAATTGTAGCCATGCCGATTTTTCTTCAACGACATAGTCATAGCCAATCATCCGTGCCAAACGCCTAGCACTTGAGGTAAAATCTTTTGCAGCACCATCAGCGGTATCTGCTTGGTCATGGGCTTCATTAAGTTCGCCTGTTAATCGGTAAATATCTGCCATCGTAGCAAAATACTCAGCCATCAACCCAACTCGACTACCCTTAAATTCCGTATATTGTGATACCGCCATCACTGGAGTGCGAACAATCCCAGTATAAACTAATTCTTCTGATACCAGACGTTCAAAATCAGTAAATCCTTGTGCTGAAACATTTGAGTTACTGCATACTAAAATATCTGTTGTCGTACTACCAATATCGATAAATAGACCATTGTTAGTCTTTTGTGCCGCAAAAGTTGCACTGGCTACCCAGTTGGCTGAGGCAATGGCTTCGACAGCTTCAGTACCAAATTTTTCCGGCGCTAAAAAACCCTTATTCCCAGCAAATATTTTAATTTTTTCACCACCAAATCGTTGCTGTATTATCTGTACAATTGCATTCACACCCTGCTCTCGGCTTTCAAACAGGTCTACCAGCTCACCAGTCATCGTAATCGCATGTAGTGCTGACTTAAAAGGAATTTTTCTGCCAACAGCTTCAATCGCCATTTCTAGTTCATTCATCCCCTTCCATAAAGGACATGACACTTGAATCACTTTAGTAACGACCCCAGCGGGCTCAATTGCGGCCGCCTTCAAGTGCGCTCCTCCGATATCCCATCCTATGATGTACTCGTGCATTAATCTATCACTTTATATGTATTGTTACTGGTTGATCTTTAGTCATTTTAATATCAGGTTCGCCATTAATTAGTTGCAACACATTTTCGGCTAGGTTGAAACCTAACGCTTCTTTTATACCAACATAAGAAGTCGTCAATCGGGGATTGATTTCCAAAACTTTTGGTCCTGTTGAAGTTGCTATCAGGTCTATGCCAACATAACCCCATAAATTGGGAATAGCGTCAGCGATAGCTTCTATCATTTCGTTAAATATCGGTTTTTGCTCAGTGGCACAATTGACGATGCAAGCCGTTAACGAAAATTGCTGCCGTTCAATGTTAATTTGCTGTTCATTACAACAAATTAACCAGGCGCGTCTCTGTTTAAACAAGCAGGATAAACTGATGGGTCGACCTTCAACATAGGGCTGAATAATATAATCACCCGTATTTACTACATTTGTAGTGACTTGTTCATATTCAGCTATATTGCTGACAATGAAACTATTCTCGCAACCTACACCATCAATAGGCTTGATAACGCAAGTATCATTTGGTTGCCATAGATAATCTGAAAGTGTGCTGGTTAAAATAGCCGGAATTTGATTATCACTTAAGTAATTAAATGTTGATAATTTATTACCAGTGATTTCCACTGCTACAGCATCAGTATTTAATAGTAGAGTATTCGAATCTGAAACAATTTCACAGAGTTCTGCCAATATACCACCCGATTCAGGAGCAATCGGCCAAACAGCATCACAATAATGACACAAATCAGTAAAAATACTTTTTATATCTGAGTCTTTAGCAACTTGAATCAAATTGACATTGTTAAATTGCAAAAAAAAATGCTCTGATAACCTGTAATCACGGGTAATATACAATTCTACTCCGAATTGCGTGGAAAGATCTTTTGTTAATGCTTGCAACATCAACTCACCTTCCCTGATTAGGCTTTCAGGTAAAACTTGATCACTCATTCCGCCACCGGAAATGTATTCAAAGACGAAAATTTTCATATTACAAAAAAGACCATGCAAATAATCCCAGTCATTGATTTAAAAGACGGCGAAGTTGTTCACGCACGGCTTGGGAATCGGCAACAATACCAGCCTATTAAATCATCATTATGCAAATCCTCAGATATTTTCGATGTCATTAACACATTTCTAGAGTTATACCCGTTTGATATTATCTATATCGCAGACCTGAATGCGCTGACCAATAATGGCAACCACCACATTCTATTGGATGAGGTATTAAACCATTTCTCAAACATCACTTTCTGGATTGATGCCGGATACCATCAACCTTACAAATTATTTCGCCAAAAAAATTATCTACCCGTGATAGGTAGCGAATCGTGTCAAGATAACAATCTTCCTGAGATCAAAGCTATTGATGAAAAATTTATTCTTTCACTGGATTTTTCCTTAACCAATCCATTAGGCCCAAAAGAACTATTTGAGAATCCAGAAATTTGGCCAAAGCACGTCATCATTATGACTTTGGGGCGAGTAGGAAGCAATACTGGGCCAGCGATAACGATGCTACAAAATTATTGTAACGATTACCCGGAAAAAAACTTTATTGCTGCTGGAGGAATTAGAAATATTGCGGATCTTATTCTATTAAAAGAAATGGGGATTACTCACTCACTCGTTGCTAGTGCGCTACATTCTGGCATAATTTCTGTGGGAAATATCAACAACCTTGAGACAAAAAACAAGTTCATCCGTTACTGATTATTGGCCAGTTTCCCTTAGTAATGACACTAGTACAATCATAATTAATTCTGTTTGAACAGACGAAGTACCGGTTTCCTGACTTGAATTTACACTCCATAATCATTTCGTCACTAGGGTTTCTTCGTCAAATCGTATCCCTGAGGCTCTTACGCAGAATCTTTATTAGGAACTAACGATAATTCAAGTTCAGATTGCTTTGGAGTTAAGTCGCCTGCCTCCCTTCCAAAACGAGCTTTGTCTTGTGATAACTCTACTTTTTCTGGTGTTTTCTGCTTCTGTTTCAGATGGGTAACATAGTCTCTACTTTGCTTAGTTTGTTTGCTCATATTAGGCAATTCATTCAAAGTATTTGCCATGAGTTCGTAGGCGGGAATGAGTTCTTCATAATCTGGAAAATCTTTGTGAAACCCCTTGATTAACTGCACGACAGAATGCGGATCGCCGTTTTCTTCACACGCTTTTGCTATGGCAAAACTTAGTTCTGGGCTATTCAGTGCATAGTTGGCATTTTCTCGCAACAACTGTTTGTAACTCATCATCAACTTATAAGATTGTTGATTTTTTTCTAAAAACCATAGATAAACAGAAGCAAACTTATTGATCTGCGGCGTATTTTTAGTTGCGAGTAAAAATTTGAAGAATTCACGATTTAGGGTGTCGTTATTTGGGTATTCTTTTACTGCACGGGAAAACAATTTTACCGCTTGATCATAGCGCCCTTCTTTAACCGTTATTTTAATCTTGGCTAATGTTCGCACTGGACCCGTTCGAGCTGTTTTTCTTTCACCATGGTCCTCTCGCGCAGTAAACCCTAAATTACCTTGGTATTGAAAAAGCATATAGCCCATGATATGAAAAAGTACAATCGTATAATAATTGCTTGCCATTGATTGTAATGTTCTGGATAGGAATGAAAAGTTGCCCCACATAGCTTCTTCTATCACTCCAATCGAAGCAAACATAATCATAATAATGCACAGCAGTAAAGCATAAGGCAATCCAATTGAATTAATTAATTTTATTTGGTTAAGGGGATTTATAGCCGCCAAAACACTATCATTCATGACAAAAATAATGAATGTAGCTGGCAGTGTAATGACTAATACACCACTTAGTAGGATCGCTATGGCTGTTCCTAAATAGTTAGATACAAAACCAATAGAGCCTGCCACAATTACTGCCATAACAAATAGTTTCCACAATAGCGAAGAACTATCACCCTCTGCTGCAATAATGTCGGGAGCTTTCATCATGCCATTAGCCGTCTCTTGCAAACAACTAAAGCTGTATTTAAGTAAAGTACCTGTCAAAACAATGTAGATTAAAAACCCATAGGGCACATAGGTAACTACAGATGTTAACAATGACAACACTATGATTATTATCAAAGACTGGGTATTTAACGGATAGCGAAATGCTTTATCAAAACGATTCCAAAATGGTTCCGCTTGATTGACTGAGCCTAGACTTTCGACTTCCCGTTCACAAGTAAAACACTTAGATTGTTCCCCATGTTTTCCTTCATCAATACAGTTATCACATAAAGTCACAGAACAATGATGACACGCATAAGTCGCAGGGGCGACTGGGTGGTATTTACAATAATTCATTAGATACTCCCTGTTATCAAAGCATCGGCATATTTTTCATATTGCTGTGTCTTGGTAGTATTTTTTAGCTTTTTATAGATCAATGAAATTTTTCGAGCTAGAACTCCTAAAGATTGATGTTGGCTAGTATTGCGATGTAGATGGTTGAATATCTCTTCTGCAGCATTTAGATGATCAACGGTTGAAAAAATCATACCCAAAGTTATGGCGCTATCTTCATCTAACAAAGATTGTTGCTTAGGATTTTCTTGCCATATTACTTTAAGCTTAGAGATGTCCTGATTACTCGGTGGG
>JAUXDP010000124.1 GCA_030618325.1 Methylococcaceae bacterium
TGTGAACGTACTAAATTTTGAATACTTTCACAGTCTCCGTAGCGTGCCCAACAAATCTGTGTTGGGCACGTCGCTCCTCCTTTGCCCAACCTACATATTTTCTTAACTTAATGGCAGTGCCCTAAACGTCTGATACTTTATTGTTTGTTCGTCACCCATAAAGTAGCCTGCTACCTATCAGCATCATAACCAGAAAATTCCACTCCAGTTAGTTGCACCATCAATGGATCATATGAAGCCAAATCATCTTTACTGAACTGGCTAAGATGGGTATACCCACAAGCTCTTGCCATCACCTGCATAAGTTCAGCTGATGAATTAAAAAAATTGGCCAATCGCTCCGCAGAGGTTTGTATGTTTATTCTTTTTCGCAGTTCCGGGTTTTGTGTTGCAATACCAGCCGGGCAATTATTGGTATGACAGATTCTTGCAGCGACACAACCAATTGCCTGAATTGCACTGTTCGCAATAGCAACGCCATCTGCACCTAAAGCCAGTGCTTTTATAAAATCGGTGGGTACTCGCAGACCACCGGTTATGATCAAGGTTACTCTTCCACTAGCTCCCTGCTTATCCAGATAATGTCTCGCCCGAACCAGTGCCGGGATAGTCGGTACGCTGATATGATCCCGAAAAAGTAAAGGAGCCGCGCCAGTCCCACCCCCTCGACCATCTAATATGATGTACTCGGCGCTGGCCTGTAGGGCAAACTCGATATCACGTTCGATATGATTAGCACTCAGCTTGAATCCCACAGGGATGCCAGCACTTATCTCCCGTACCCGATCAGCAAAGCACTTGAAGTCAGCGGGTGTACTCATGCCCTCAAAAGCGGGTGGTGATAAAGCTGGCTGGCCTTCTGGTATCCCTCGAACCTTAGAAATTTTACCGATATTTTTGTTGCCAGGCAGATGGCCGCCAGTGCCGGTTTTAGCACCTTGCCCGCCCTTAAAGTGAAATGCCTGTATCTTTTCCAGATCCGATTCTTGGTAGCCAAATTTTGCACTGGCTAACTCATAAAAATACCGCTGATTAGCCTGTTGTTCCTCAGGAAGCATTCCTCCTTCACCTGAACAGGTACCTGTACCCACCATTTCAGCCCCGATAGCCAGAGCAATTTTTGCCTCTTCTGATAATGCCCCAAAACTCATATCTGAAACAAATAATGGAATTTTAAGTTCCAGAGGCTTTTTACTGTCGGGTCCGATAACCAATTCTGTACCTACATCGGTATTTTCCATTAACGGCTTTCTATGCAATTGCGCTACCATTATCTGCAGATCATCCCAATGGGGAAGCTGGTTACGGGGCACACCCATTGCAGCCATTGGCCCATGATGGCCGAATCTGGTTAAACCCTCTCTGGCAAGCTGGTGTATCAGTTCCAGAGTCGGCTCTTCAACAGTTGCATGCGGTGTTGGAACAGAATCTTCATCTGCAACTATGCCCGGTCCTTCCTTACCAACCATATTATCCGGAAACTGTTTATGTGTACCATCACAATAGGGAGTATTACCCGTATGTTTACAGGCACACAACCAAGCTTCGCCGTCCTCCTCGGGAACGATGACTCTCGGCGTAAACGGAGTTCCGGCATGCGACCCATCACAAAAAGGCTGGCTTTTAGATTTGCCACATGTGCAAAAATGATATTCCTGGCCTTTTAAAAGATTAACTTGAACCGGTTTATTATCTGCAATAATTGGATTCTTCATTATTTTATGGCTCCTCTCGTGGTTAAGCCCAGCTGTGGATATTTCTAACTTCTGATTAGCTCATTCTGGTCAGTATGCTCAAAGGTCTTTCCATAAATTTCCAGCACCATAGTTTCAAAATAAGTTAGCTTTTCTTTTTCAACGGTAATCTCGTGTCGGAATTCCACTGTTTTGGCATGATCGCGCATAAAGGGAGATTGTATGATGCCCCAGTCTGGATCACCCAGTTTTGCGCTAACGGCTAGCGAGATACTATTTCCCTGATTTTCGTTAGCAGACCATTGGCCTCCTGCTAGCACACAGACACCTCTTGGTATGGTAAGAGAATGCATAACAGTTGTGGTTGCAGCATCCCACATCCAATATCCTGTTTCATCATGAAAAACTTCATTATTTGATTTGCGGCGTACAATTTGCTGGTATCGAACGACCGCTAGTAGCTGAGACTCAGCATTAGTTACATCCCCAATCGCAGTATAATTCAGCGTTTCATAATAGGGGCTTGCTTCTTGGCCATCAGGTTCCGGCGATACATCCAGCCCTGTATTTCCCTTCCAGGTACCAATGAGATGAGCCAACGGGCCATAGTCTATTTTAGGATTGGGTTTATGTTCATTCATGATCCTATCTCCAAAGGTTGCTAATGTTCTTCAATGCAGTATGTTCTGATTGGCCAGAATGTCAATTGAAAATGAGCTCTCTTTTTCTTGACTTAAAGCTATCGATTTGAGAGCCTTGAACTCATTGACAAACCTGATACTTAGTCCCGCTAAAATTATCTATGCTAACAAACCGTCCCTTTTTAGATTATTCCGACACAAGTACGTTATCGACAAGTGCCGAGTGCAAACCCCACCATCAAAACTGGCTTTTAAATCAAAAAAAAACACCTTTTAATAATAACCTTTCACTAGCCGCCAAAGCCAAGCTTGGCCATCAAAAAAAACTATTTCTAGGTTATCCAGTCAATATGAATACGCCAGTTGAGGAGTTTTTTGCCTGGCGTCGGCAGTTGCAAGAAGCTGACATTGGTTCTCTTGCATTCAATAATGCGGGAAACCCATTTAAGCGAAGTGCTGTTCCATTTGACACCCACAATTTTGAGCGAGATGTCATTTCCAGGTTTGGTGAGTTGTTAGGTTTTTCGCTAAGTGATATCTGGGGATTTCTCTCCAATAGCGGCACTGACAGTAATATGCATGGCATGTACATGGGGCGAACTCTTTTAAAGGGACGTACTGGAACCATACCAAAAACTTATTTCACTAAGGAGGCTCACTACTCAATCCAGATTTTACGAGACCTGTTAGGGCTTGATACGGTTGTAGTGGAAACATTGCCGGACGGCAGTATGGACCCTATGGACCTTAAACTAAAACTAGCCGATAACTCAAACTATCCAGCTTTAGTGGTGGCAACCATTGGAACTACTTTTAAAGGCGCCATTGATCAGGTCGATGGTATTCAAGAAGTTTTGAAAGACCATCCCAGTTATTTGCATCTAGATGCAGCCTTGTTTGGAGGTTATTTACCCTATACTGATCATGCAAGCGAAGTTCTACATCGAATCGACTCCAATCCTACATTAGAGCGATATGATTCCATAGCAGTCTCCTGCCATAAATTTTTTGGCTTCCCATCACCGGCTGGTTTATTTATCACCACAGAAGACCTTTTCAATGAGTTCAGCGAGCTGTTTAGTAAAATTCACAATCCCGAATATATTCATCAAGTCCCCGGAACCATTAGCTGCTCCAGAGATGCCGTAAAACCGGCAGAGTTCTATTTTTTTTCAACGCCATCGGCCATGGCCAGACAGGCTGAGGATGCTCAATCAATCTTGCAACTCACAACCCACCTTTTGGATCAAATGCAAACTCACTTTGCAAATATACGACCCACTCGCGCCAATGACCATTCCAATACTATCTATTTTAGAAAACCAAATAGCTGGATAGTGGAAAAATATTCATTAGCTACTATGCAGTTGATGGAAAATAACAAAAGACAGGATTTTGCACATGTTGTTGTCATGCCGCATGTAAACCAAAAGGTATTAACTGAATTTCTGACTGATCTTGAGAAGTATTCAGATACATCCTAATTAACACAACCTTCACACTAAAAAAACCCAACAAATCAGGCATTTTTTAGCGCGTCAGGTGTTTCGGCTAACTTTTCTTCAGCATGGGAAACAAAAGGAACACCTGGTTTTCCAGTTGCCAATGCAGTACGGCAAAAACAATTAAAAGTCTTGGAGCCACCCGCCAAGATGGACACCTGTTCAAACCCTTTCTGCTTCAAAATACGGTATGCCAGATAACTTCGGAAACCGACCCGACAATATAGATAAATCGGCTGGTCTTTTTGAACTTCATGCAACCGTGAACGCAACTCCCGCAAGGGGATATTGACTGATCCAGGTATATTCCATTTTTCAAATTCTTTCACACCCCGCACATCGAGTAACATACCGTTCGACACCTTATCTGGGAAGTCTTCTGCATACCAAAAATCCAAATCACCACGAAGGAAGTTAGAGGAAATAAACCCAGCCATATTCACTGGATCTTTTGCAGAACCATAAGGCGGTGCATAGGCTAGTTCGAGGTGTTCCAAGTCAAATACAGTCATTCCGGCACGAATAGCGGTTGCAAAAACATCAATACGTTTATCGACACCATCATAGCCAACTATCTGGACACCCAGCACCGTACCAACCTCAGGTTCGAAAAGTAGCTTAATGTGCATGGGCGCAGTACCTGGATAATACCCCGCATGTCCGGAAGGATGGAGGTATACTTTGTGATAAGCTCGATTAACACGACGCAAGGTTTTTTCCGATGCGCCAGTAGACCCCGCTGTCATATCAAATATTTTTACTACAGCAGTGCCCTGGGTGGATCTATATTGACTAGCACGACCAAATAGATTGTCGGCTACAATCCGCCCCTGCCTGTTTGCAGGTCCAGCTAAAGGTAGCTGTGTCGGTTCCCCCGTCACCGTATCTGTCACTTCCACCATATCACCTGCAGCATAAATATCAGGATCGGAGGTCTGCAGGTGGCTATCCACTTTGATTCCTCCCCTGCCGCCCATTTTGAGCTCGGCATCGATAGCAAGTTTTGAAGCCGGCCTGACACCGATCGCCAAAACAACAAAATCTGCAACCAGTGTAAGACTGTTATCAAGAACTACGTTGACTTTTCCTACAGCATCGATAAATTCTTTAGCAGCGCTACCCAAGTGAAGCTGCACACCTTTGCTTTCCATGTGATAGCGTAAATCGCAAGCCATCTCGCAATCAAGTGGCGGCATTAACTGGTTCTGTAACTCAACTAATTCCACCTCCATATCCCGCTGTCGAAATGCTTCAGCAACTTCTATACCGATAAACCCGCCACCGATGACAATGGCTTTACGTGCGCCTTCATCGATCTGCTGAATAATCGCATCCATGTCTGGAATATTCCTAAGTACAAATATTTTCTGGTGATCAATCCCGGGAATCGGTGGTCTTAATGCATCAGCACCCTGAGACAAGACTAATTTGTCATAGCTTTCCACATAGTTTTTATCCAGATTTCGGTCAAGAATAGTGAGTTGTTTTAGCTCCCGATTAATATGGATCACCTCATGGCCTGTCCGCACATCAATATTGAGCGTTGCTCTCAGGCTTTCTGGCGTTTGCAACAACAGAGCATTTCGATCCTTGATATCTCCCCCGATATGATACGGCAAGCCACAATTGGCAAAAGAAATGAAGGCATCTTTTTCCAGCACTACGATTTCCGCATCTTCACAAAGCCTTCTGGCACGTGCCGCAGTTGATGCTCCGGCTGCAACGCCGCCAATAACTACAATTTTCACTATCAACTCCTTGGAAATGTCATTTTTTAAAACAGAACTCAAACCCTGAGAAATATCATAAAATATTATTTTATAACAATAAGATACTAATTATACGTATTCTAAAATAGCATGTGCACTGGATTTTCCTCTAATAATGAACTCAAACTTTATCAGATTGCATTACTCTCAGGATCAACTACTCTTAAAGATAGGCTTGTAGTATCAATTGGTTTTCATCCTTGAAAGGTGAAAGCTAACCCGCTAGAAGGTTAAATCTGCATTACCTATGGTCGAAACTACCGAAAATATGAGTATTCATATTTTCCGGCTCACCTAGGAACAGCGAACCTATTCAAGTTTGAAGCTACGTTTAACCAAATACTTAAGACTTCCTTGTGGACTAATTCTTTAATTCTTGACTAACGTGAATGCCTACAATCATACCTAATCTATCTGAGATGGAACATGATCTCCTTACCGAACTTTTTAATATCGGTATAGGCGGAGCTGCAAACTCATTGAGCCAGCTTGTTAACCAAGAGATTTTACTATCTATCCCATCACTTCAATTTAAAACAAGCAATCAGGTCATTGACCAACTGGGTAAAAATAAAAAATTATTTACTATTGCACAAGAAATGGAAGGTCCTTTCACAATGCAATCGCTATTAATTTTTAATCCTGAGGATGGCTTTGAAGTCGTGAAACGTATGTTAGGGCCACATTTGTCTGATGAAACTCTGGCTGAACTTCAAAGCGAAGCACTAACCGAGATTGGCAATATCGTTTTGAATGCCTGTATTGCGGTTATTTCTGAAGCATTGGGAGAAGGTTTTAACATTGATCTGCCGATATTCAGCACTACGACACCGGAAGATTTATTGGTGAAAAATGCAGATAGCGAATCCGATTGCCTTCTTGCGGTAGAGGTCAAGCTCGAATTAAAAGAAAGCGCCATAAATGGATGCTTACTATTTATTTTCAATACCGATTCTACAGAAAATCTGCAACAAACATTAGCTTCACTACTCGACAACTTACAATAGCATCATCTAAATCTATTAATGGACAAAGAAACGTATCCTGCAGAAATACAATCTTTATATTTTGCGTTCAACTCAGGGGTATTCGTCCTTAATGAGAAAGAAAAATTCATTGCTTGGAATAATTGGCTTGAAGTTCGTTCAGGTCTAAGTGCAGATCAGGTGATCGGAAAATCCTTTAGTGACATATTCCCGAATTTAGCTGAGCAACGAATCCATCATGCGTTGCAAGCAACCCTGAAGTTCGGTTTACCTGCAACAATATCCAACATTCTCAATCAATCACCTTTCCCATTGTTTTTACCCCAGACAAATGGGAAACAACTAATTGAACAACAAATCTATATTACCCCTCTCACATTAGATCAATATTCAATCAGTGATAAGTGTTGCATAATCAATATTACCGATGTTACTGCAGCCAGAATGCGTGAGAATGCCCTTGAAAGGCAGGTGCGGGAAAAGAAGAAAGCTGAAAAATCACTTACTAGAAAACATCAACAACTCCAGACGGCACTTGTTGCAGCAAATGCCGGCACTTTCCAATATTATTTTTCAACCCAGGAGCTTTGTTGGGATGATAGAAGCTATGCGCTGTTTAATATAGATCAAAAAAATTGCCAAAACCTTTGCAAATCATGGAAATCACTACATTACCCTGAGGATGCCAATAAAGTTCAAAATGAAATCCAGAAAATTTTGCAGAATGAAAATACCGATCTCATTGATTTCGAGTATCGAATTATCAACTCAGAAAACAATATTCAATGGATAGGAACCAAAGCTATTATTTGTCGGAATACAGCGGGAGATCGGACAGATATTATCGGTGTCCAGCAGGACATAACAGCCCAAAAAAAGAACCAGCGATTGCTCAGAGAAAAAGAAGCTGCAGAGCTTGCAAATAAAACTAAGTCTGAGTTTCTTGCCAATATTTCTCACGAACTCCGTACACCACTCCATGGTATCTTAGGCTTCACTAGATTGGGTCTCAAAAAACATGAAACCGCAGACCAAAAAAAAATTGGAGATTATTTTTTTCGCATTTCTCAGGCTGGAGAACGACTATTAGGATTACTGGATGACTTACTAGATCTATCAAAATTGGAAGCCGGTAAAATGACAATGGATTTTTCCGAACATGACTTATCTGACATAACCACTCAATGCATCGAAGAACAATTGGCTAGGGCAAATGAATCTTCAATTGGTATTAAGTTGACCAAGCAAATACCCAAAACAATCGTCACGTGTGATAACGTCCGAATAAGACAAGTAATCACTAACCTGCTTTCAAATGCAATAAAATTCAGTTCTGAAAATACAACTATAACTATTAACCTCACCGAAGGTTTACTGAATCCTTCAGATAAAGTACATAAAGCTATAAAAGTAAGCGTTGCGAACCAAGGCATCGGCATTCCTGCAGCTGAACTAGATACTGTTTTTAACAAATTCATCCAAAGCAGTAAGACCAACACAGGGGCAGGAGGTACAGGACTAGGCCTGACAATATGCAAAGAAATTATTGATAGCCATAACGGTAAAATTTGGGCCGAAAGCCGTAAAGGATATGGTGCAGTTTTTCATTTTGTTATTCCTACCCAGTAGATTCATATCAATTATAGAACTGCCTGTAACTAGACACACACTGAACAAGAACGAGTAAAAATAGCTGATACCACTCACAATACAAATTTATGATTTTAGTTGCTTCTAAAATGCTACTGAAACGAGTTAGAAAAGCGAAGCAAATTTTCTTATAATGACCCTAAAGGACCAGCCACCTTCTTAGCTTTCGCCTAGCCATGACAATCTAACGTTTCAAACTGTGTGCTTAATCAGAATTTTCAGAATAACTTTTGCGGGTATTATCGTCTGTCTTCAACCCTCTCCCGTCATTGAATATCAACTAAATTAGTTATTTGATTTCATCACCTCTAGCAAAACATCTGATAAATTAATAACTCCCAGTAATTCCTCCCGCTGATTGATAACCGGTAGATCTTCTACCCAGTGGTCTAACTGACGATAGAGTATTTCATCCAGATTCTCATCAGGGCTGGCACTTACAAAATGTGCTTCCATTAATTCTGCAGCTGTACCTGAGACGACCCTTTCTAATATTTGGCTACGTGTATGGTGAGCGCTGTGTTCGGCTAAAACCAACTTTGCCAGTTTTTTATAGCTTAAATGACCAACCACTTGATTATTTGCATCAAGTACATATAAATCATTTAATCTGGAATTGCTCAACAGTTTTTCCATGATCTGTTCCAAACTCCAGTCTTCTTGAACGACACCAGCCTGTATCGGGTGTTGATGTAACCAATCTGATACTTTCATAACGTGCCTATGTATTTATAGTTATTTGGATTTTTTTACTTACGATGTAATTTCCGACCAGATATTTCGCCTGCTTTTTGTAATGCAAAGCGGGCAGTTATTGGGCCAATAAATTCTGTAATCATAGTATTTGCTAAGATCACATTAACGATAATTAAACTGATTTCTTTAAATTCTTCCTGTTGACTTAATGTTAATGCAAGGCCTACAGCCACACCAGCCTGAGGAATTAAGGCAAAACCCAGCCAGCGAGTCACAAG